>JAURXC010000033.1 GCA_030654645.1 Deltaproteobacteria bacterium
CATCGATCCGGGAGCGTATCGCGGACAGCATATCTTCGGCGCTGCGCGAGACGTCGATGTTATTTTCAAGAAACAGTTTCCGGAGAGCATCAGGGGTCTTGTAGATCTGGTTGACCAGGAACGGTGACGAACCGCAAACCAGGATGAACTGGGCCAGACGTCTCTTGCGCAGCGCCAGTTCGGCCAGGTCGGCCGGCGGAATCACCCCCGCCAGACGCTCGAATGCGTTCAGCGCCAGATCCGGAGTGGGGGTCAGCAGCGAATTGATTACGATCCGGTGCAAACTGTCCACCGAAAAAAACGGCTGGAGCAGCAGGATATTATCGGCGGAACGCGCGCCGTATTGATAGCCGTGTGATTCCAGGAAAACAGCCAGCTCCAGGACCCGCTCAGCCGGGTCGGCGATGGTGATGATACGGTGGAAGTCATGGGAGAAGCGTTCTACATGCATGTTATTTACCCGCGACCTTGCGCAATCCGGCGCGATAGTCATCCTTGACGATGCCGTTTTCAGTGATGATGGCCGTTATGAAACGGGCCGGCGTCACGTCAAAAGCCGGGTTACGGACATTGACCCCTTCCGGTGCAATTGCGATGCCCTTGATGTGCGTCACCTCAATGCCGGGACGTTCCTCGATCGGTATCTTGCTGCCGTCAGCGAGCGTCAGGTCAAGAGTAGATACCGGCGCCGCCACATAGAAGGGGATGTTGTTTTCTTTGGCAAGGACCGCAACCGAATAGGTGCCGATCTTGTTGGCTGTATCGCCATTGGCGGCGATCCGGTCCGCGCCGACCACGCAGCAGGTGATTTCGCCCTTGCTCATGAAGAAGCCGGCCATGTTGTCCGAGATCAGGGTGGTCGGGATGCCATCCTTGAGCAGCTCCCAGGCTGTCAGGCGTGCGCCCTGCAACCAGGGGCGGGTCTCGTCGGCAAAGACCTGGATTTTCTTGCCGGCCTCATGGGCGGCGCGAATCACTCCCAGGGCGGTGCCGTAGCCGGCCGTGGCCAGCCCGCCGGCATTGCAGTGGGTCAGCACCGTGGCTCCCTCGGGGATCAAGGTCGCGCCCCACTTGCCGATGTTCCTGCAGATGGTCAGGTCTTCCTGCTCGATCCTGATCGCTTCCTTTTTGAGGATTTCACGGATCTTGTCGAGGTTCTTGTCGCGGTTTTGCTCAGCGACCCGCTTCATGCGCTCGATGCCCCAGAAAAGATTGACCGCGGTGGGGCGGGTGCGGGCCAGCACGTCGCAGACGTTTTCCAGCTGGCGAAAGAAGGACTCATGGGTGTCGGCTATGATCTCCCGTGCCCCCAGCGCGACACCCATGGCGGCGGCCACGCCGATGGCGGGCGCTCCGCGGATGATCATGCCCCTGATTGCATCGGCGACGGATTTGAAATCGCTATAGGTGTTGTAGACCTCTTCGCCCGGCAGGCGGGTCTGATCAATCATGATCACGGTATCGTCGCGCCACTCGATTGTACGGAAAGACATAAAGTAAACTCCTTAGGCCGGTTGGATGTCGTCTGCTGCATTTGGTTCTGTCGTAAATGAGCCGCCCGCGCCTTTTCGCTGTATATCAGCTGAAAGGTCGGGATCAGCTGCTATTAGTACCACGGAGCAGCTGAATCAGGCAATATTTTCCCCACCGTTTTATCTTGCCTCGTCGGAAGCCATGCTGCTATAAATCCGGCACTAAAGCAGGTCGATGCATTAAAATACGTTCTATCGGGAGCATATGGCTGACAAGAATACAAATATTCCCAAACTCCTGATCATCTGCGGCCCGACCGCCTCCGGCAAGAGCGAGCTGGCATTGAAGCTGGCCCGTGAACTGGATGCCGAGATTGTCAACGCCGACTCGATGCAGGTTTACCGCGGACTGGACATAGGCACCGCCAAGCCGTCCCGCGAACAACTGGCCGAGGTTCCCCATCATCTGGTCGATGTGGTTGAGCCGGACGGGACCTTTTCGGCGGCGGATTTCGCCATGGCGGCCGATGCCGCGATCCGCGAAATCAGCTCTCGCGGCAAGCGCGCCATCGTGGTCGGTGGCACCGGCCTCTACATCCGCGCCCTGCTGAAGGGGCTGGTGGACTCCCCCGGCGGTTCGTCCGAGATGCGCGCCGCATTGCAGGATGAGGCCGACCGCTCCGGCAACGCGGCCATGCTGGAAAAACTGCGGCTGGTGGACCCGCAGCTGGCCGCCGGACTGCATCCGAACAACCTGGTCAGGATCATCCGTGCCCTGGAAGTGCATCGCCTGACCGGTATCCCGCTCTCCCGCCATCAGCAGGAACATGCCTTTTCAACGCAGCGCTATCACAGCCTGCAGATCGGCATCTTGGTCGAGCGCGCCGAACTGTACAAACGAATCGAACTACGAGTCGAACGCATGCTTGCCGACGGCCTTCTGGACGAGGTACGCGGCCTGCTGTCGGCCGGTTTCGCACGTGAACTGAAGGCGTTGCGTTCAATCGGATACAAGGAATCCATAGCCCATCTCCTGGGCGAAATTCCCCTGGAAGAGGCTGTCCGCCTGATCAAACGTGATACCCGCCATTATGCCAAGCGCCAGTTGACATGGTTCAAGGCGGACCCAAATATATTATGGTTTGAATATCCGGAAAAGTTTGATACTATTTTGCAGCATGTAATTGAATTTTATGAAAGACGGGAGGCGTAAAAAGATGGCTAAAGCACCTTTCAATATTCAGGATCAGTATCTCAACCAGGCCCGCAAGGAGCGGGTGCGCGTTGCGATTATCATGATGTCGGGTGACAAGCTGGAAGGGTTCATAAAGTCTTTCGACAATTTCTCGGTGTTGCTGGATTCCAGCGGCGATATCCTGATCTACAAACACGCCATCTCCACCATAACCTCGGCGGATGGTTCCTTCCGGCTGCATCAGTAGCCTCCACAAACAGCCCCCCGGCTCTCAGTCGCGGGGGCTTTCCGGTGGTAGATGATCCCATGCAAAAAAGTTCCAGAATCCTCCTGACCTTCGCACTGTTGCTGCTGGTTCTGACCGCGGCCGCTCTCTATTACTCTTCGGCGGTGTTCCTGCAACTGTTCATCGCTTTTGCGCTGGCTTACATCCTGAATCCGGCGGTGGCTTTTCTGGAACTGAAAGGTGTCAGGCGGCTCTACGGGATTCTGGTCGTCTTCACTCTCGCAATGGTAATCTGCGCCGGGTTCACGGTTTTCATGGTTGCATCGATCAGTGGCGAATTTTCCAAGATGCAGCTAAACCTGCCGGCCTATGCCAACCATCTCTATGAAATCACCCCGCCGGCGGTAAAGACTTATCTGAATATCGAGACTCCAGACAAACTGGCGCTGCGGATGAGTGAGCTGATACAGCAGGCGCGCAGCGCCGCGCCCGACCTGCTGAAGCCCTTGCTGGCTTTCCTGCAGAAGGCGCTGACTTCGACCATTTCCGTGCTCCTCGCTGTTCTGGGCTATCTGATCATCCCGGTCTACCTGTCCTATCTGCTTTTTGATCTGCCTCGGCTCAAGCAATTCATAGAATCT
>JAURXC010000040.1 GCA_030654645.1 Deltaproteobacteria bacterium
ATCAATTCCCTCAATAGAAAATTGAAATTCAGGATCAGGTCATAGCTTGCATTGATCTCGTAATGTTCCAGGTCAACCACCTTGAAATCAACTTCAACGCCCTCCATTCCGGCCCTGGCGGCCGCCTTTGCCAGGCCGACATCCGAAATATCCAATCCTGTCACCCTGAACCCGTGATGTGCCAGATAGATGCTGTTCCTGCCCTCGCCACAGGCAATATCCAGCGCAGTTCCGCCCGGGGCGAGGAGCTTGATCCTTTCGATCTCGCGAGCAAGGAAAGGGGACGTATGCTCTCCCAGGTAGAAACCTTCCGACTGATAGCGCAGATTCCATTTGATTCGATCTTCTTCCAAACGTCCTCCAATTAGGTTTGCATTCTTGCAAATGTGCAAAAAAAACCGGTTTGCAATTGTGCAAAACAGCTGCATCAATCTCTAACAGGCCGTTAACACTGAAGATATTATTATTTACATGTGCTAATCCTGTGGTTCGGGTCATCCGGCCTGTAAGCGAGCGTGGCATTGATATTTGCATGATTGCAAAACGTTGATCCGGTATATTAAAACATAAAGTATATAACATGCTGAAATGTTTGGATGTTGTTGCCTTTGGTTCCTGTTGGCACGTACCGTGCTGTATACAAGTTCAGAATGGTTATATGAGGAGAATATGGGAACTTCCAGCATCTGTCCATTTTACGGAAAAAACGATGATTACTGCGATGTCGGTTGCGGTTACATCTCACCGCACGATGTGAACATGATAATCAGATACTGCAGCGGACGCCACATGGAATGCATCAAGTACATGGAACTGGCCGACCGTTTCCCCGGTGAACTTAACAATCTTGTGACAAGTTGATTCATACATAACATCTAAGAAAGGAGAAGACAATGCTCTACAACCTGACCCTCAATTTCAATCAGTTTCACGCTGTCCTGGCACTTACGGTAACCACGTTGTTTATAGTAATTCTACTCGCAAAGGAGAAAAACGATGAGCGAAAGAGAGCTTGAACTGCAGGCAAGACTTGAATACCTTGAGCGTCACACCTGGCGAAACAGCGCTATCTTGAGGGCTGTGGCAATGGTGGCCTTTACGGCCCTGATTGGAATCGTAGTCGCCTCTGGTGTTGTCGGTGGCGGTCGCGGCAGTCACTGGTCCGGCCCGGCCTGGAACACGATGTGGCTCTATGGCCTGTTTGCCGCTAACGCGGTATCGATGTTCTGGACGACTCACAAGGAATAGGGGGATACGAAAATGCCAATGAAAATTTCCAATGCAATCCTTCTGCTGGTTGTCTGCGTAGTATGCGCAGCTTTCAGCATGCAGATTTTTGCCGGTCTCGACGAGATGATGGGTGATCAATACTGGACTGTGGACACAACCCAGGGCGATCACGGTTGGTATGCGATGGGCCTGCTGCCGCACGTAAAGAAAACGCCCAAGGATGAGGCAAAGGCGCTCAACACCGACGCCGATCCCAAAAACGATGTTGTCATTTACGCCCAGAGCGGCGATTTTGCCGGTAAATCGGTCTATGGTATCTGCTTTGGTATTCCGCTGATCATGTACCTGATCTGGTTTGCCTTTATCATCGGTTTTCCCGACAAGGTCGATCCCTACCTGCTGCCGCGCAAGATATTTACCATCGCGGTAATCATCGGTTGTTCCGTTGTTGCCAATCTTTTCCTGATGCGCATCGCCGGCGACTTTGCCCGTGATCCGATGTCCCGTATCGCCAACCTGGCCGGAAACCACGCCTCGCTGCTTTTCCACAATGCCGGGATCTGGTTTGCGATTCTCTTTTCCGCCCTCGGTACTCACAACCATTCCTTCAATGAAGTTCAGGCGCCCGATAGCCGTCAATGGCATTCCCAGGCCAACGAGAAATTCAACTGGATGTTCTGTCTGCTGGGCGTTGTCACTGTGCTGGAAGTTGTACTTGTAAAGAACAAGCTTGCTCTGCCGGATGCCGCGGTTGACTATTCGGTCTGGATTATCTGGGTTGTGATCTTCATGCGCATGTACGGCTTCTCTCCGAAATACTGGATCAAACGTCCGACCGGTATTGCCATCATGGTAGTTGGAACCTTGTTGACCCTGCCGGTGTTCTACATGCTGGAGCGTTTGACCGGCACCTACGGAGCCGGGTTTGCTTCTCCGATTCTGGCCAAGGCACTGGGCGCTGAAAATCAGAACATTGGATTATCGCTGATGGTTTCAATATATCTTGTTTTCTGGATGGAGTTTGCTACCGCCATCCGTATGAACGGCCCGCTTAAAAAAGCGGTTGCCAAGCAACAATAGGCCAGGGGGAAATAGACATGTCCGATATCAAGAACAGAGGTTGGCAGGTAGTCATAGCCGGCACCGGCATCAACCTGGCTTTGGGAGTGCTGTACGCCTGGAGTATATTCAAGGGGGCTATCAAGGCCTCGATCGAAAAAGGTGGTCCGGGCGCTTTCCAGTGGGATATTGCATCAATCAACGATCCCTATGCAGTTTGTTGTCTCACTTTTGCTTTCGCAATGATCCTGGCAGGTAAATGCCAGGACAAGATCGGTCCCGCCAAAACCGCGTTGATCGGTGGTGTGCTGGTGGGTGCGGGATTCAGTCTGTTGGGTTTCTCGTCAAGCTATATAGCATGGGTGGTTGGTTTCGGCATACTGGGTGGAGCCGGTTTCGGTTTCGGATATTCGGCGGCGACTCCTCCGGCTCTGAAGTGGTTCTCACCATCCAAGACCGGCCTGATTGCCGGAATCGTAGTGGGTGGATTCGGTCTGGCTCCGGTTTACATTGCACCGCTGTCATCCTGGCTTCTGGGCAAATTCGGGATCCAGTCATCAATGCTGATTCTTGCCGCTGGTTTTGCGGTTGTGGTCTGCGGTCTGTCCTTCTTTGTTGTTAATCCTCCGGCCGGTTATGCACCGCCAGAACCTGCCAACCCAGGTCCTGTTGCTGCTCTGAATGCCGCCAAACCAAAAGTCAACGCGGCTGCCAGTGAGATGCTTCGTTCCTATAAATTTTATGTACTCTGGCTGACCTATTTCATCGGCGCCGGCGCAGGCCTGATGGTTATCGGCAGCGTGGCCGGCCTGGCCAAAAAGAGCATGGGTCCGATGGCTTTTGTTGCCGTGGCTATCATGGCAATCGGTAACGCCGCTGGTCGTGTAATTGCCGGAGTGCTCTCAGACAAGATCGGCCGCCGCGCAACCCTGTTTATCATGCTTTCCTTCCAGGCCGTGCTGATGTTTGCCGCTATGCCGGTGATCTCTACCAATAACGCCATCTTGCTGGTGGTCCTGGCAACATTCATCGGCTTCAATTACGGCTCAAACCTGGCCCTGTTCCCGTCATTCTCCAAGGATTACTGGGGAATCAAGAATTATGGCATGAACTATGGCATTCTCTTCAGTGCCTGGGGTGTGGGTGGTTTCGTAATGGGCAAGGTTTCCGAAATGTTGAACGCCCAACCAGGTGGCATGTCAAAATCATTCATGCTTTCCGGCGCGCTGCTGGCTGCCGGCGCCGCATTGACGATCTTCCTGGCCGAGCTCAAGCCGGCAACGGAAGGTCAGGAAGAACCCTCGCAATGGAAAGAGTTCTGGGCTGAATTCATGCTGGGCGCCAAGGTTTTTGCCGGATATGAGCAGGCACAGGTTCGCATCCCGAGAGAGGCTACCGTTACAAGATAGCCTGTCCGCATGATCCGCCGGTCATCCGCCGCCGTCGGGTCTGAAGCATCGAGGTGGACATTTACCATAGCCAATCGGCACTGTTTTCTGCCAAAAACAGGAAAACCCCGGGGAAATCCCCGGGGTTTTCAATTTTGGAACTAACAAAAACATGAAATTAATATGTCATGCAGGCCGCATTGAGGATTCCGATTGAAATCGAGCAGAATGCCAGCAGAGTCGCGGCGGCGATATGATTGTTCTCGATCTCCCGCACCAGGTCCCTGAAAACAAGCCGGACAGTGCCGAATACCGCAAACTGCACCAGCATCGCGATCACGGCCCAGATCAGCATGTCGATGAAGCCGACACTGTGGGTGATGGCGCTGTAAAGCGGCAGGATGAAGCCGGTCAGTGCGCCTCCGAAGCTTATGGCCGCCGAGGTCTTGCCTTCGCGGATCAACTTCAATTCGTTATAGGGTGTCATTGCGCAATAGATGATGCAGAAAACAGCCACAAAACCAAGTGCTGCGCCAAAGTAGCCGCAGAAGCCAAGCAGCCCCGACAGTGAATCCAGCAGTTTGCCTTGCATCTGAAAATCCTCCTCGATCTGAAATTTATTGATAACTATTGGAACAGGTGCGGTACAAAGCGGCTGGCATTGGTGGTGACTTGCGACAAGTCTTCGCGAATGCCGATTCCGGCCGGTTCGCCACCTATTACCCATGACCCGATCACCGGATAGTTTCCGTCAAAGCAGGGCATGTCGGCCAATTCCTGATAGACGGTTCCCTGGCCTGTATAACTTCCGTCATATTCCGTGACCAGTCCATTGCGGTGGACGCTGATGTTGCTCCCCTCCCGCGACAGAAAAGGTTTGGATACGAAGTTGTCGCGAAAGTGCTGCGGGTCGAAGCTTGCTTCCAGAAGGTTGGGGTGGCGAGGGTTCAGTTCCCACAGAACCGGAAGGATAGCCTTGTTGCTGAGGATCATTTTCCAGGCCGGTTCTATCAGAATTATGCCGCTCTGCTCCAGATAACGTCCGAAAAACTCGCTGACGAGCCATTCCCAGGGATAAAGTTTGAACATTGAATTGATGACGTTGTCATTGCTGTCCACATATCTGGAGCCGAGCGAGTCGAAACCGATGTCTTCGATAAAAAACTGCTCGGTCACCAGCCCGGCCTGATGAGCCGTGTCACGCAGGTATTCCAGATTGCCCAGATCCTCCGCGGCATCCTTGACGCAGCTGAAATAAAGCGTTCCGTTGATGGCGCTTTTCAGTCCTTTCCAACCTTCAATCAGTTTTTCGTGAATAGAGTTGAACTGATCCGCTTCGGGAAAACGATCCTTCAGCCAAAACCATTGTATAACACTGGCTTCCAGCAGCGCGGTGGGGGTGTCGGCGTTATACTCAAGCATCCTGGGAGGGGAATGTCCGTCGTAAACCAGATCAAACCTTCCCAGAATCGAGGGCTCATCGTTCTCCCAGGAACGTTCTATCAGCGGAATTGCCAGCGGCGAAATCCGCAATTTATCGTAAAGTTTTTCGGAGATGACGTGCCCGACCGCCTCGATACAAATCTCCTGCAGTTTCGCGGTGGCAGCTTCCAGTTCATCGATTTCCGAAGCCGTGAAAGAATAGTGGGCTGTTTCATCCCAATAGACCTCGCTGTCGATGGTGTGGTAGCTCATGCCGCATGATTCCACTTTTTGCTGCCACTCAAAACGTGGTGGCGTGACATTACGCTGCATGTCTAGCCTCCCGAGGAATGGAACGAACCCAGGCTTCCGAATCCGCCTCGCGAGACGCTCATGTTGCGGATGGCACGTGAACCTTGTCCCCCGCTTAAGACGGTGCCGGAGCGAAACCAGGGGCCGTAGTAATAGTGCGCGTTGGAGCGGTAATGCTGGCTGTCCTTGCCGACTTCCTCGCATTTCTGCGGGTCGTTGTTCCAGTCATCGAGGCAGTCCTGTTTGTTCGTGTAGACGTGTCGCTCCTCTTTCTTGCTGCAGCCGGTGACTGTCAGCGTTCCGATCAGGGCAAGCGTGATGTGGAGGGTGCATCTTCGTCGCATGGTTTACTCCATGGATGTGGAATATGGCAAGCATACCAGAACATTCCGGATGTGCGGGGATGCTTGAAAAAAAGTGAGACATTTGGAGTTTGCCCCGCAGCTTGTTTCGGTTTATAAGGTATATACGTGCCAAAAGCAAGTTTGTGTCTTCAGGATGGCGGGTGTGAGGGGTACGTTATGCCTGGAAAACGTGTCATTATTGTCGGTATGGGGTTTGGCGGATTGAGCGCGGCAAAGGCGCTATGCGGAAAAGGTTTTGAGCTTTGCATGGTCGATCGCCACAATTTCCACCTTTTTCAGCCGCTCCTGTACCAGGTTGCCACGGCAGGCCTGGAGCAGGAAGCGATAGCATATCCGTTGCGCGCCATCTCACGCAAATGGAAGAATGCCGAGTTCCTGCTTGCCGAAATCGGCTCGGTTGATCTGGAAAACAGGTTTGTGCTGACCAGAACCGGCAAAATTGCCTACGATTACCTGATAGTTGCTGCCGGCAGTCGTACCAATTTTTTCGGCATGAAAAGCGTTGAACAACATTCTTTCGATCTCAAACGTCTGGACCAGGCCGAAGATCTGAGGAACCAGATCCTGCTGATGTTTGAAAAAGCCTCGCAGGAAACTGATCCAAAGCGTCGTTCCGCATTGCTGACATTCGTCGTCGTTGGTGGTGGTCCGACCGGGGTGGAGTTCTCAGGGGCGTTGCGGGAGTTGATTCTGTATGTTCTTTCCAAGGACCACCCGAATATCTCCCCTGATGAAACGAGAACCATGCTGGTTGAAGCGGCTGACTCACTACTGACAGCCATGCCGTCTGATCTCAGGGAGTACGCCTGCAATAAGCTCCGTGGAATGGGCGTTGAAGTGCTGCTGAATACCAAAGTAGTGGATGCTACCGCTGAAACGGTTGCGTTGCACGATGGCACTATAATCAACTGTCATACACTGTTCTGGTCTGCCGGTGTGGCCGCTGCCGGTTTGGCGTCCGGACTTCCGGGCGTGGAGCTGGCCGGCTCCGG
>JAURXC010000044.1 GCA_030654645.1 Deltaproteobacteria bacterium
CCCCACCCCCCCCCGGCCCCCCCCCCTGCGGGGGTGGGAAAGCAACCCGCCCCCCCCCCCTCAAGGGGGAGGTCGGGAGGGGCATGGGGTTTGATGCCGCCACCTCGACCTTGACCACCCCTTCGGCATGGTGCAGCGCGGTTTCCAGCGAATCCGCCAGGCGGCGCTGGATGCCATCCTTGACCACGATCCGGTCCACTACGATGTCGATGTCGTGCTTCTTTTTCTTGTCCAGCTCGATCTCGTCCGCCAACTCCCGCAGTGTCCCATCGACCACAACCCGGGTGAAACCCTCCTTGCGCAGCTGGTTGAGCTCTTTTCTGTACTCCCCCTTGCGGCCGCGGATCATCGGCGCCAGCAGGGTCAGTTTGGAACCGGCAGGCAGTGTCATGATCTGGTCCACCATCTGGGAAACGGTCTGGGAGGTGATTTCCTTGTTGCAGGAGGTGCAGTGCGGATGCCCAATCCGGGCAAAAAGCAGGCGCAGGTAGTCATAGATCTCGGTCACTGTGCCGACCGTGGAGCGCGGATTTTTGCTGGTGGTCTTCTGCTCGATGGAAATGGCGGGGGAGAGCCCCTCGATCGACTCCACATCCGGTTTTTCCATCTGCTCCAGGAACTGGCGAGCATAGGCCGAGAGCGACTCCACGTAGCGGCGCTGCCCCTCGGCATAGATCGTGTCAAACGCCAAAGTGGACTTGCCGGAGCCGGAGATACCGGTGATAACAACTAGTTGATCGCGGGGGATTTCGACGTCGATGCACTTGAGATTGTGCTCGCAGGCGCCTTTGACGATGATGCTGGTGTGGGCCATGATATTCCTTCTGTCATAAATTGACTTCCAGATATATCACAGATCGGTTTCCGTATGAAGCAACTTTGAAGCAGAAAACAGTTCAAAGCTACGACCGGTCATGACAGCTATGGCGGCAGATTGAGATCATTATGACAGGCACTGCAGTCGGGTGTCACCAAAGTGAAAGTGACCATATTGAACGTATGGCAACCATAAGGTAGCGGTCCGAGACATCCCATATTCAATCTGTTCATAACCTCAACATGGTGTATTTCTCCGCGGGCGTTTTTCTCTCCGTGGCATACGGCACATTTGTCGGATGTGATGTCACCGCTAGTGTTTAATGAAACTGCGGCGTGTTTGAGATGGATGGCGGGTGTACTTCTGACTCGTCCGATAAACGCCGTGTCCAGAGGCAGAACGGGACGCTTGGGAACAGTCGTCGAATACTGGTTTTGTGGGGCGGCCACCACCGTCGAATACCATGACTGCGGATTCATCACCGGGTAGCCGCCATGACAGGAATAGCACATGGTCGGATATCTGACCGGGTCAAGCACATGGCAATTAAGGCAGGCAGGAACGGCGTTGACACCCATCAATCCGTCTCCATGACACACCCGGCACTGGAACACATGTTCACTTATCAGCACTCCGTCAACAACAGCGGAGGTAGCGGCGGCACTGGCAGCAACCGCCTCGGCATTGACAATATCATTGCGATGATATGTCACCCATGTGGATTCATGCGGCGCCGTGGACACCGGTGCATTCGAGTTCCCGGAACTGCCACACCCGGCCAGATTGAGAATCAGGGGCAAGAAAATAGCCCAAAGCCACCTCATGCTCTTTCTCCTCTATTCCGCCCGCTGACGCTATCCATGGCAGGGCTGGCAGGTTTGAGCCGATTTCGGGTTGCCATGACAACGGAAGCAGGAGGTCGGGTCAACACGCGCTTCAATCCGGTGGCGCGCAAGGAAATCACCCCTGTGCTGCACTCGACGGTAATTCTCGGTCGGATTTTTAATCGATGGCTTGAGCTCGACCCGCGTGGCATGGCAATCGCTGCAAAAACTCTGGCTGTGACAGATCGAACAGACCCTCTCATCCTGATAGGCAACCAGACGGTGCGAATCGGTAAACAGCGACGTATGGTTGTAACGTTCGAAATCAACCGGTTCCTTATTGAACCCATGGCATTTGGTGCAGAACTCCCTTCTCTCCCCCAGTTCATGAAGAGCGGGATGAGTTTCAGGCAACCGGTATCCGCGTTGCACCGCGCATGAGACCAGCAGCACCGGCAATAATACCGCCGCTAATAAGACTGTATGCCTAATGAATTTCAAGCAGGTTCTCCATCTGTATCTCTAGCAGATAATTTTCAATTTTTCCGGACAGCGCCGAAAAATGTTTTATCCAGCAGATAGTTCAGCTTCAGCATCCAACGGTAATCCCGGTCGAAATAGGGATCGTTGCTGTAGTCGAACGACAGCTTGACACTGAGCGTATCCTTTAAAAACTTGACTCCACCACCTACAGAAGTAAACAGGGAACTGTTTTTAGTGTAGATCGCTTCATCATAGTTTACATACATTACGTCACCGGTTACAAAACCGGGTGAAATATTCCAATAAAAATATCCCCGCCCCTGGTAATACCTGTTTTCGGAATCGCTCCCCTGCATGCGGCCAAACTCCGCTCCGACCTCCGAGAGTATCTTCCACTTCCAGATAGCCAGGAGCGTGTACAACTGGGAACCGCCGAAGCGCTGATCATATTCGTAGTTTTTAAATTTCAACACACACTCCGCATGCTCGGAGGGATACCAGAACGCCTCTGTGCCAGCCACGGTCAAAACATTATCGGTTCCCTGCAGGAAACGAAATGGGGTGGAGCTGTTGCTGCGTTTGCTGAAATAATCCTCGTAACGGTAATACTGCAAAAAGGGCCGGAATTCGAATTGTTTCAAAGGCAATCGCAGCTCGTAGGAATGTTCCCGCCAGTCGCTTGTCATCAGATTTAACGCGGAATGCCCCAGCAGGGATACGTTTCCCGGCAGTTGCAGCATGACATCGGTTCCGAGGCTCTCTTCGTGACGGGAACCATTGTCGGATATGTATTTGTGAGAAATGCCCGCATCATAACGTCCGGGTTTGGAGTAGGTGAGTTTACCTCCGAACATTAAATCACCATGGCGGCCATTTGAGGTATCCAGGGCAACCGGTGAACCGGCGAACATTGACAGCGATACGGCCGGAGTCAGGTATGCCTTGCCGTAAATTCCGTCCAGGCTGTCGCGCGCCACCCCTTCGAAAATGTACTGCCGCCCGGCACGCAAGAGGTAGTCGCGGCTTGCTGGAATATATTGAAGATATGCATGCAGGAGCTGGCCGGCAGTGTCGTCACTGTTGAATTTATCGCCCAGGTTGCCCCTGCCCCAACCGTTGGCGTGCAGGGACAGGCCGGAAACGCCGATATTGCGATAATCAATCTGCAGATACTCATACGCCGGTACGGCGCTGAGTTTTTTGCCATTCTCCACCTGACGGTCAAAGCCGCGC
>JAURXC010000241.1 GCA_030654645.1 Deltaproteobacteria bacterium
CGGTATCAATTTTCTGGTGGATCTCTGCTACGCCCTGCTGGATCCGCGGGTGAGGACGGGGGTGGCCGGTGGGTGAGTCAAAGGCAAATCCCCCTAAGTCCCCCTTTCACAAAGGGGGACTTCGAGTTACTCCCCCCCTTACAAAAGGGGGGCTGGGGGGGATTTCCTTCTACGCCGCCATCACCTGGCTCATCCTGGTTTTATTCTGCGCCGTCACGGTCGGCCTTTGGCCGCTTCCCTTTGCCCTGGACCAGATCGACGCCGAACAGCTGGCCGCCCTGCCGGGCGGCGCGCACCTGCTCGGCACCGACGCCACCGGTCGCGATATTGCGGCACGGCTCCTGTTCGGCGCGCGGGTCTCGCTGACGGTCGGCATCTGCGCGCCGCTCTTGGGCCTGGGTGTCGGGCTGCTGCTGGGGATGCCGTCCGGCCTGTATCGCGGCTGGACCGAACGGGTCATCATGACCTGTGCCGATGTGATCCTGGCCTTTCCGGGATTGATCTTTCTGCTGGTGTTCACCGCCCTGCTCGGCCCCAGCCTGACCACCATCACGCTGGGGCTGGGTCTCTTGATCTCCCCCCGCTTCGTGCGGGTGGTCAGGGCCAACACCATCCGCTTTGCCGAACGGGAATTCGTTCAGGCGGCCCGCATCGGCGGGGCTGGCGACATCTCCATCCTGCTCAGGGAAATCCTGCCCAATATCCTGGGGCCGCTGATGGCCTATACCCTGGTGGTGGCCGGCTTCGTGATCGTCGCCGAAGGTGGGCTAGGTTTTCTCGGCCTGAGCGTCCCTTCGCCCACTCCGAGCTGGGGGGGGATGATCGCGGCGGGGCGCGATGCGCTGGAACAGACTCCGCATGTCGCCATGATCCCGACGGGGGTGATGTTTCTGACCGTGCTGTCAATAAACGTGATCGGTGACAGGCTCAGGGGGCGCTATGACCGTGGCTGATCGCAGGCTTCTCACGGTGGATAATCTGAGAGTTGAGATTCAGACCGGCAGCGGCTTGATTCGTCCGGTGGATTCGGTTTCAATCTCACTGGAATCAGGGGAAACGCTGGCACTGGTCGGAGAGTCGGGGAGCGGCAAGAGCATGCTCTGTCGCGCCATCCTCGGGCTGGTTCCGGCACATGGAAAGATCCTCTTTGACGGCCGCGACATAGACTGCCTGCCGGCCAGTGAGATGAACCGGATCCGGGGCAAAGACATCGGCGTGGTCCTGCAGGATCCGCTCTCCTCATTGAACCCGGTCATGACGATCGCCAGCCAGATCATCGAGCCGATGCGCTGCCATCTCGGAATTCGTTCCCGTGAAGGAAAGGAAAGGGCGCTGGCGCTGCTGCGGGACGTCGGCATCCCCCGCCCCGAGGAGCGGCTGGGGTGCTACCCCCACCAGCTGTCCGGCGGCATGCGCCAGCGGGTGGCCATCGCCATCGCCCTGGCCTGCGGGCCGAAACTGCTGATCGCCGATGAACCGACCACGGCGCTGGACGTGAGCGTTCAGGCCGAAATCCTTGCCTTGTTGGCCCGGCTCCGGCAGGAGCGGAACATGGCCATCCTGCTGGTCAGCCATGATCTGGGGGTGGTGGCCGGATGCGCCGACAGCGTCGCGGTGATGTATGCCGGCCGGATCGTGGAACAGGCTCCTGTTACCGAACTGTTCGGACAGATGCGGATGCCCTATACCCGGGCGCTGTTCGATGCCATCCCCCGCATCGAAGACCCGCCCCGGCGCCGGCTGCCGAACATCCCGGACCTGCCCCCCGATTTTGCCGCGTTGCCGCCGGGGTGCCGTTTTGCCCCCCGCTGCCCGCGATCCGGGGAGCGGTGCCGCACGGAGGAACCGGCGCTGGTGTGTGATGAAGGCAAAAACCACCGCTATGCCTGCTGGTTTCCGATAATGAACAGCGTTAACCAATGAAAGGCGTTACTCACGCAACGACGCGACGACGCAACGAAAATATTTTAACCTAAATACGGCAATTCACTCTCGCAAAGGCGCTAAGACGCAAAGAAAGTCAGCAGCTTAGAGCCTATGCTGCGCCCACCAAATTGGAGATGCGATGGTTGCTTATAAATATTTGGTTTTCTTGGCGAACTTCGCTTAAAAGCGCCTACTTTTGGTGCGACTTTGCGCGATCAACTGCTTTTTTCAGGTTTAAACAATTTTTTGGTTCGTGGTTTTAAAACGTTGCGTCGTTGCGTCGTCGCGTGAAACTGCTTTTTAGGGTTTGAGTTTTGTACCGTTTGAGGAGTTCTTCCGTATGAGAGGTGATCTGCTTCTGAATATTGAGGATTTGGTGGTGGAATTCCCCGCCAGCGGTGGACGCACGGTTCACGCCGTCTCTGGTGTTTCCCTCGACATCCGGAAGAATGAAACCCTGGGGTTGGTGGGGGAGTCGGGCTGCGGCAAGTCGTCGCTGGCCCGCGCGATCATGCAGATCCCGCCCCCCGCTTCCGGCCGGGTGCTGCTGGACGGGGTGGATCTGGCTGCGATTCATGGCGGTCAACTGAAGGAGCTGCGCCGCCGTTTCCAGATGATCTTCCAGGATCCGGTGTCATCGCTCAACCCTGCCCGGTCGGTGGGGGAGAGCATTGCCGCGCCGCTGCTATCCCTGGGAGGAGTGGATAAAGCCGAACGGGTGCGGCGGACGCGGGAGATGATGACCCGGGTCGGACTCGACCCGGAACGGCACTATGGCAGCAGGCCTCGGCAGCTCTCGGGTGGACAGTGCCAGCGGGCCGGCATCGCCCGCGCCCTGGTTTGCGGGCCGCAGCTGCTGGTCTGCGACGAGCCGGTATCCTCGCTGGATGTGTCGGTGCAGGCGCAGATCCTCAACCTGCTGCGCGACATCCGGGAGTCATACGGCCTGGCGATGTTGTTCATCGCCCATGACCTGGCGGTGGTGAAGAATATCTGCGACCGGGTGGCGGTGATGTACCTCGGCCGGATCTGCGAGGTCGCACCCTGCGAAAAGTTGTACGCCGCTCCGGCCCATCCCTACACCAAGGCGCTGCTGGATGCCGTGCCGCGACCCGAGCCGGGGCATGCGCCGCCTGCGGTCGGCATGCTCCCCGGTGAACTGCCATCGCCGCTCAACCCACCCAGCGGCTGCCGCTTTCGCACCCGCTGCTCCCGAGCCCGGGAACGCTGCGCCTGCGAACAGCCGGAGTTGCTGGAAATGGCGCCGGGACATGCGCTGGCCTGTCATTACCCGTTGTGGGAATAGCCCCCTTGCCATACAGAATAATCGGGAACCACCATGAGACAGATTACAATTTTACTTGGCGTTATTGGCTTTCTGTGCCTCATCTGCTGGTTCGGATGGTACTGGTACTCCACGCTGCGTTTTATCGAGAAGACCGATAATGCCTATATCCGCTCCGAGATCACCCAGATCAGCTCCAAGGTTGCAGGCTATGTCAGGAGCGTGCCGGTCGAAGACAACGCTCCGGTGGCCGCCGGGGATGTGCTGGTGCGCATCGAGCAAACGGAATTCCTGGTCAGGCTGGAAAACGGGCGGAAAAA
>JAURXC010000057.1 GCA_030654645.1 Deltaproteobacteria bacterium
GCCCAATCAGTGTACTTTTTCCATCATCGACACTACCACAAGTGATAAAACGTAGTAAGCTCTTGTTTTCATGAGTTTTTAAATAGAGTTCAATATCTTCAGCTATCAAATTAGATACATGTGCCATTAGAAGTACCCCTCCTGTTTCTTCTTCTCCATCGAACCCGCCGAATCATGGTCGATCAGGCGTCCCTGGCGCTCGGAAGTTCTGGTCAGCAGCATCTCCTGGATGATTTCCGGCAGCGTGGCGGCTTCCGATTCGACGGCGGCGGTCAGGGGATAGCATCCCAGGGTGCGGAAACGGACCGATTTGTACTGCACCTCTTCTCCCGGCTTGAGTTCCAGGCGGTCGTCATCGACCATGATCAGCATGCCGTCCCGTTCCACCACTGGCCTGACGGCGGCATAGTAGAGCGGAACGATCGGAACTTGCTCCAGGTGGATGTACTGCCAAACGTCCAGTTCGGTCCAGTTGGAGATCGGAAAGACACGGATGCTCTCACCCGGCTTGATGCGGGTGTTGTACAGGTTCCACAGCTCCGGGCGCTGCAGCTTCGGGTCCCAGCGGTGGTTGGCGCTGCGGAAGGAGAAGATCCGCTCCTTGGCCCGGGATTTTTCCTCGTCCCTCCGGGCGCCGCCGAAGGCGGCATCGAACTTGTAGCGGCTTAATGCCTGCTTCAAGCCTTCAGTCTTCATGATGTCGGTATAAAGCGACGAGCCGTGGCTGAAGGGGGAAACCCCCTGGCGCACCCCTTCCTCGTTCACATGCACGATCAGGTCAAGGCCGCATTTGGCGGCCATCCGGTCCCTGAACTGGATCATCTCGCGGAACTTCCAGGTGGTGTCCACATGCAGAAGCGGAAAGGGGGGCGGCGCCGGGTAAAAGGCCTTGCGGGCCAGGTGCAGCATCACCGCCGAATCCTTGCCGATGGAATAGAGCATCACCGGGTTGCCGAATTCGGCCGCCACTTCGCGGATGATGTGGATGCTTTCGGCTTCCAACTGCTGTAAGTGTGTTAGATTTAGACTCATATAGTTACCTCATGATATGGTGCGATTTGTAACTGCATTGGTTCGTGGATGTAGCAGTCGGAACTCCAAACCCCTGTTTCACGCGACGACGCAACGACGCAACGTAAACCAAAACAAAATCTTTGATTAAAGTTTTTCGTTGCGTCGTTGCGTCGTCGCGTGAGTAATGCCTTTCAAAGTTGCTTATCTCCGGTGCAGTCCGCATTCCTTGTTCTCCGCGTTCTCCCACCACCATCTTCCGTCCCGGACATGGTCCCAGGGGCCAATGGAACGGGTACAGGGGGCGCAGCCGATGGAGCGGTATCCCTGCTTGTAGAGCCGGTTGGTCGGTATGCTGTTTTCCCTGGCGTAATCCATCACCTGGGCCTCGCTCCAGTCGATCAGCGGGTTGATCTTCAGTATTCCGCCGTTCTGCTCGTCACGTTCAATTGCCTTGAGGTCGCCGCGGGTGACGCTCTGGTCGCGGCGCATGCCGGTCACCCATCCCTTCAGCTCCTTCAGTGCCCGTGAGAGCGGCTCCACTTTGCGGATTCCGCAGCAGGTATGGCGCTTATCCAGCGATTCGCGGAAGGAGAACAGTCCTTCGGTCCGC
>JAURXC010000058.1 GCA_030654645.1 Deltaproteobacteria bacterium
CAATGATTTGCCTGGAGTAAATTTACCGCTTGTTTTTGCAGCGATCTGCATCTCTTCGCCGGTTTTGGGATTCCTGCCGGTTCTTGCGGCACGAGTCACGGCGCTGAATACGCCGAAACCTACCATGGTTACCTTATCGCCGGACTTGATGGCTGTGGTTACTTCCTCAACAAAGGCATTAAGTGCCTTTTCAGCCTGAGTCTTGGTTAGTTCCGCGCTTTCTGCCATTTTTGCTACTAATTCTGCCTTAGTCATGTTTCCTCCGTGGTTTGGTGTAGTGTTAATGTTTATAACACAACAAATTGATTGAGCGCCAGCATCTTTGTTGTTTGAACGGCTGAAAACTTTCCAGGAATTTAACCGGACAACCCGGCCTCTTTGGCAAGAGCACTCCAGGCAGGCAGGCTCCGTTCAATCATAGCCTTGTCCACACAGTATGCGATGCGGAAGAACCCGGGCGCACCGAAACCGGCGCCGGGCACAAGCAGAATATGGTGTTTCTGGGCCAGTTTGACAAACTCCACATCATCGGCCAAGGGAGATTTTGGAAAAAGGTAGAAAGCGCCGTCCGGCTTGACCATGCTGAAGCCCATGCCTGTCAGCGAGTTCACCAGCAGGTCACGTTTGTCCTGATAATCCGCAATATCGACTGACTCATCCTGCAACTTTGCCACAAGGCGTTGCATCAGAGCCGGAGCGTTGACAAATCCAAGCACACGGTTGCTAAAAACAGCCCCCTCCATGAACTGTAACGCGGTCGCCATACTCGGATTGGCAGCCAGATATCCGATTCGCTCGCCGGGCAAAGCCAAATCCTTACTATGTGATGTGACTATCACTGAGCTCTCCACCAGCGGAAAGATATTGGGTACATGCTTGCCATCGAAGGCAATGCGGGCATAGGGTTCGTCAGAGATAACATATATCAGGTGACCGCTTCGCTGATGGATATTTTTCAAAACATCACCCAGGTGCTTCAGGCTTTCGGCCGGATAGATCACACCGGTCGGATTGTTGGGTGAACAGATGATAATGGCGCGTGTTTTGGTTGTGATCGCTTTTTCAATGGCATCAATATCAAGCTGAAAAGTATCATGATCGGTCCAGACCGCTACCGGAACACCGCCATGGTTATCAATATAAAACTTGTACTCGACAAAGTATGGCGCCAGGATAATAACTTCTTCACCGGGGTTCAAAATGGTTTTCAGGACTACGTTGAGTGCCCCGCCCGCGCCGCAGGTCATTATCACGTGCTCGGCGCCGACCGTTAAACCCGAATCCACGGAGAGTTTGCTTGCGACTGACGAACGTGTCTCGGCATAACCGGCGTTGTTCATGTAGCGGTGCATGCCCGGAAGCGGATTTTGTGCAAGCGCCAGCAGTTCGCGGCCAAAAGCTTCCGGTGGTTCAACGTCCGGGTTTCCAAGAGTGAAATCATAGACCTTGTCCGCGCCGACTTCCTGGCGCAGGCGTTCCCCCTCTTCGAACATCCTGCGAATCCAGGATGATTTTGATATGTGACTGGCAATCTTCATGGCAATAGCCATAACAGTTCCCCCCGTGATAAGTTTTCTGTTAAGTTAGTAAGTTGGGAATTCTACAACAAATCCCGGAGAACTCAATGAAAATTCCTCTTTATCCTGACTCCAGAGCCCTGGAGATAGCGGACAAGAAATTGCTGGACAGGATATTTGCAGAGATTCAGCCACAGATTTCTGAACTGACTTTTGCCGGTTTGTACCTGTTTCGGATTGCACATGACTATCGCTTGACCATGATCGGGGATGCGGTCACCGTACTGGGCAAAGGTTATGACGGTAGCCGCTATTGCCTTCCGCCACTGAGCGGAAATATTGAAAATGCACTTAAGATGCTTTTCGATGACAATTGGATCATATACGGCGCCGATGAACGGTTTTCAAAAAAGTACTTATCTGCCGGCAATATAAGCGTTTCGGAAGACCGGGATTCCTTCGACTACCTTTACCTGCGACAGGAGCTGGCA
Organism: Deltaproteobacteria bacterium; assembly: GCA_030654645.1. Classification (GTDB taxonomy): domain Bacteria; phylum Desulfobacterota; class Desulfuromonadia; order Geobacterales; family Pseudopelobacteraceae; genus JACRCG01. Next base: position 2,009 of record JAURXC010000058.1, read on the forward strand.
CTACTGCCGGGAAACCGCTTTCACAAAAAAAACAACCGGATTAATTACTTTACCAACCGTCATCATTACAAGTTGTTTGAATATTCTTACCAATACCTCAGTGCATGCCAGGAACTGCTGGACAGATGGCTTATGGCTATTCGTGACAGAACGAATCCATCGCTTGTACTGGAGGTGTCGGCAACAGCGGAAGCTCTGCGCAACTTTTCCGAGTTGGGCCTGAACGGTATTGTTATCACGGTGGATGGCGTAGTCGAAGCCTTTGCAATCGGTGAAAAACTGAACAGTGACACCGCAGTTTGCCATTTCGAGAAGGCCGATCCGTTCAAAGAGGGCCTGTCACAACTTGTTAACCGGGAGTTCGCAAGACAGTTATTCAATGACTGCCATTATATCAACCGCGAACAGGACCTGGGCGATGCCGGATTGCGCAACAGCAAACTTTCGTATCATCCGGTTGAGTTGATAAAAAAATATCGGGCCTCATCTATTCGATCATAAAGATTTTGTTGCACTTTACTCCAGGTAGTTGTATAAAGATCGTTCTTTTAAAGACGGCACCAGTGCCGAAATCTCCTTGTTCCGGGTAGGACCGGAGCTAGAATCCGTGAGGAGGATTTATAACATGAGGAAGTACGAAACAATTTTCATCCTCCAACCCGAGCTTAGTGAAGACGACATCAAGTCCGTCACCACCAAGGCTCAGGACGTAATTTCGTCTTACAAAGGCGAATGTTTCAGGATGGACGACTGGGGTATCAGAAAACTGGCATACCCAATCAAAAAGTCCGCCAGGGGACGCTACTATTACCTCCGTTTTGATGGAAACAGCGCGTTGATCGCCGAACTTGAACGGCGTCTGCGGCTTGACGAGAAGGTTCTGCGCTATCAGAGCATCAACATAACTGATCTGCCGGAGCGTTCCGTACCCGAGAAGAAAGTTGTCACACCGGATGTAGAAACGGTTGAGAGCGTGGAAGAAGTAGCAGCCACTGAAGCAACAGCTGAATAATTACTTGGAGGATATATAAAAATGAGCGACGAAAGACCAACCCCATCTTCATATCAGCGCCCGGCAGGCGGCCCTGGCCAGCGCCCGACTGGCGGCCCCGGCGGCCCTCGCAAAAGACGCCCTTTCCAGCGTCGTAAAGTATGCCGCTTCTGTGCCGAAAAAAACCTGACAATCGATTACAAAGAGCCGCGCACACTTCGCTTTTTTGTTACCGAGCGGGGAAAGATTGTTCCGAGACGTATTTCCGGCAACTGCGCAGCTCACCAGAGAGAAATTACCGAGGCGATCAAACGCGCCCGAAACATTGCGCTTCTTCCGATTGCAGCCAATCACGCTATCGGTTAATCCAGCTCGATGAGCCTTATACCACAAGCCGGTCCTGCCACAGTTTCCAGCGTTAAATCAGCGCTGATTGGCATGATCGGCTCGTTTATTCTTTTTGCCGCCTATCTGGCTGTACCGCCGATAGGCATTTTTTCCGGAATACTTGCACCATTTCCAGCGGCATTCAACAGATTGATACATGGCCGAATGCCGGCATTTATCGTAACGCTGGGCGCAACAGCCTTGACAACCGCGGTGTTCGGACTTTTTGCAGGTTGCATTTATCTTGGAATGTGTGCTGTAACCGGGATATTCATGCCGGAACTTCTTGCACGAAGATACAGTGGAAGCCGAACGATATACTGGACGACAGCAGCAAATCTGGCGGTACTATTTTCAGGCATTTTACTCTACAGTGCATCGAGTGGCATCAATCTGCAGCAACTGATTTCTGCCGAGATTACATCCAGTATGAACCAGGCAGCTGCAATTTATGAAAAAAGTGGCGTAAAGGGCGAGGAACTTGACCTGGTAAAGCAGACCATGAAGACTGTGTCCGATCTGCTGGTTCGCCTTTATCCGGCCTTGATCACCATCATATTTGCAATTATGGCAGGATGCAATCTTGCTCTTTTAAAGAAAGCAGCCACGGTTTTTCAATTGAACCTGAATGTTGGAGAATTTATCACATTCAGAAATCCGGACCTGTTGGTCTGGGTTCTGATTTCATCCGGCTTTTCGATGCTGCTGCCTTCGCCACTTGTAACAACACCGGCCTTGAACATACTTTTGCTGGTTGCTCTCATGTATTTTGTTCAAGGTATGGCAATAGTCAGCGTGCTGATATCCAGGCAATCGATTTCAGGAGTTCTCAGGATTGTCTTATACATCATGTTGTTGGTACAGCCCTATCTGGCTGTTCTTGTTGCCGGAATTGGATTATGCGATTTGTGGCTGGATTTTAGAACACCTAAAACGCAGGAAAACCTGTAACTACTTGACAGGCTTGAAAGGAGAAAGAAGATGAAAGTAATTCTGAACGAAAACATTGAAACTCTTGGACACATTGGCGATATCGTCAAGGTAGCTCCCGGTTATGCCCGCAACTACCTGCTCCCCAAGAAACTTGCGGTTCCCGCCACCGAGAAGAACGCCAAGGCACTGGAACATGCCAAACGACAGATGGCCTATAAGAAAAACAAAGCTCTTGAATCAGCCAAAATGCTTGCCGAAAAACTGGGAGCTCAAGCTATAACCCTGACTCACAAGTGTGGTGAAGAAGGCAAACTGTTCGGTTCCGTTACCAATATGGAAATAGCCGCCTTTTTGAAAGACAAAGGTTTTGAAATTGATCGCAAGAAGATTGTACTTGAAGATGCAATCAAGCACACCGGAGACTTCACTGCAACCGTGAAAATTCACCCTGAAGTGACCGCTACAATCAAGGTTACCGTTTCGGCCGCTTGAATAAACAGTTGATACATTAAAAAAGCCAGTCAACCGAAAGTTGACGGGCTTTTTTAATGTTGTTTTCTATTTATCAGAGAAAATATCGAAATGGATGATACCCAGTTTGCTAAGCCTGTACTGTAAAGATGTAGCCAATACACCCAAGCCATATATCACACTTCGCCGGAAGTTTATCGATGAAGCATCCGTGAAATACCTGGTAGGACAACTCACCTCGCCGATACGGAACCCATTCCATGTAACCTGAGCCAGCATCTGGTTGTCAAAAACGAAATCGTCGGAGTTTTTTTCAAGTGGAAGTTTTTCCAGAACCTGCCTCGTAAAGGCACGGTATCCGGTATGATACTCGGATAATTTCTGTCCAAGCAACAGATTTTCGGCCAACGTCAGCACTCTGTTGAATACATACTTATAAAGCGGCATGCCGCCTTTAAGCGCTCCTACACCAAGAATACGTGATGCCAGAACAACATCGAATTCACCCCATGCAATCATTGATGCAATCGCGGGTATCAAGCGCGGTGTGTACTGGTAATCGGGATGGAGCATTACGACAATATCGGCACCCAGCGCCAAGGCTTCCCTGTAGCAAGTTTTCTGATTCCCTCCATACCCGCGATTGGCGGTATGCACAATTGTTCTTATTCCGAGCCGATGCGCCTCTTCCACCGTATTATCCCGTGAAGCGTCATCCACCAGAATCAAATCATCCACGTATTCAAAAGGAATTTCTTTCCATGTCTGTTCAAGAGTCTTGGCTGCGTTGTAGGCAGGCAGTATGACGATGATCTTTTTACCATTAAGCATTCTGACACCCTGGATTTTAATGAGTTACTCGAATTACATATCACATTTGCTTCTATTTTGACTATTAAATGATGCGATTTTTAACGTCGCGGTTGACAATCAACATTCTTGCATGGAGAATAGAGCCATGATTTCTTCATTACCGTACCTATTACTTGTATGTCTGCTGGTTGCCGCAAATGGTTTTTTTGTTGCATCGGAGTTTGCTCTGGTTGCTGTACGTCGTTCACGAATCGAAGCCCTTAACGTTGAGGGTAACCGGCGAGCTTCTGTGCTGCTTGAACTGCTTGATAATCTCAACTCATACATATCAGCTACACAGCTTGGCATCACAATCGCTTCTCTTGCGCTTGGCTGGGTCGGCGAACCTGCAATAGCACGTCTGCTTGAAATACCACTTTCAGGTATTTTGACCGACGCTGTGCGGCATACAATATCTTTTACAATTGCATTTACCGCGATTACATTCCTTCATATTGTATTGGGTGAACTGGCGCCAAAAACACTGGCGCTGGAACGTGCCGAGCAGGTAGCGCTGATTATCGCCTGGCCTCTGCGTCTGTTTCATAAAATATTCCATTGGCCGATCATTCTGCTCGACCATGCAGGGAGGCTGACGGTCAGACTGTTTGGACTCCATTCGTCAGCTGAACATGCCAGTGTATATACAGTTGCGGAATTACGGCAGATAATTGACATATCACACACCAGCGGAACCCTGGAAGCAGATGAGCAGCGCCTGCTGCACCGC
>JAURXC010000063.1 GCA_030654645.1 Deltaproteobacteria bacterium
GTGTCCAACCAGACCGGACCGGCCGGCATTCCCAGCAACATTGCGAACCTGACGGTGATCGGCGCTCCGGTGGCGATCAAGACCTTTGCCGCTCCCTCGGTACGGGCCAGCACCCCGGTGCGGCTCAGTATCACGGTCAGCAACCCCAACCCGACCACCACTCTCAATAACGTGGCCTTCACAGACAACTATCCCAACACTCCGGGGGTGATGGTCAACTCGACACCGTCCAGCTCCACGCTGACCTGCAGTTCCGGCTCGACCGCCACCAAGGTCGGGGGCGCCAACGCCGGGACCACGCTCGGAATCAGCGCGGCCACGCTGCTGCCGGGCGGCAGCTGCACGGTTTCCTCCAACGTGCAGAGCCCGACCACTTCGGCCACCCCGTACAGCAACAGCACCGGCAACATCACTTCCACGAACGGCGGCACCGGCGCACCCTCCACCGCCCAACTGATCGTGACCAGCAACAATGTACCGACCGCAACCAAGGTTTTTGCTCCGGCCACAATCCTGAAAGGGGCGGTCAGCACGATCACGATCACGCTTACCAATCCCAACGCCACCTCCATCACCGGCGCGGCTTTCACGGACTCCTATCCCTTCGGCATGGTCAATGCCGCAACGCCGGCCGCTGCCACCACCTGCAGCGCCGCAACCGTCACGGCCGCTGCCGGCGGCGGCACGCTGGCGCTTAGCGGAGCAACGATACCGGCCAGCGGCAGCTGTACCGTTACCGTTTCCGTGACCAGCTCGATCGCCGGCGGACTGTACAACTCCACCGGCCCGATCACCACCGCCAACGCCGGCACCGGCGCGGCTGCCAGCGCCACGCTGACGGTGATGGATCCCCCCTACAGCACCAAACGCTTTGTTACCAATCCGATCTCGGCCGGAGGAACGACACAGCTGGAGATCATCGTTCGCAACTCCGCCAGCAATATTGTGGCGCTGACGGGCGTCGCCTTTACCGACACCTATCCATCTGGAATGGTCAACACCGGAACTCCGGCGCCTGCCGTCACCTGCACGGTCGGCTCCAGTGCCACCATCGCGGGCGGAGCTTCAGGCGGCAACACGATCGGCATCTCGGCCGGAACGCTGGCGGTCAACGGCAGCTGTACGATCACGGTCAACGTGACCGCCGCCGTCGCCGGCAACTACACCAACAGCACCGGCCCGGTCTCGTCCACCAACGGCGGCAGCGGCGCGGCCGCCAGCGCGATTCTGTCGGTCGGCCAGCCCAGCATCGCTAAAGCCTTCGCTCCGGCCGCGATCACCAATGCCCAGACCTCGACCCTGACCATCACGCTGACCAATCCGACCGGCGTTGCCATGACCGGCGCGGCATTCACCGACAGCTACCTGCCCGGCACCATCATTAATGCCGGAGCACCTTCTACCAGTTGCGGCGGAACCGCCACCGGGACCATCGGCGGAACCTTTGTCGGACTTAGCAACGGCTCGATTCCGGCCAACAGCACCTGCACCGTCACGGTGCTTGTGTCGGCCAGCAATTCGGTGCTCAACACGATCCCGTCCGGCGGGTTGACCGTAACCAGCGGCGCCAGCAACGCCAATCCGGGTTCCGCGCTGCTGAACATGACTCCACCGCCGGGTGTGGCCAAGGCCTTCTCCCCGGCCGTCATCCCCCAAAACGGCACATCACGGCTGACGATCACCCTTTCCAACTCCAACGCGACCGCAGCCACCGGCGTGGCCTTCACTGACACCTATCCAAGCGGTGTGCCGACCGGCATCGTCAATGCCGCCACTCCCGGCCTGACCAACAGCTGCGGCGGAACCGCCACCGCCTCTGCCGGCAGCGGCTCATTGACGCTTTCCGGTGCGACCATCCCCGGCAACAGTTCCTGCAGCGTGGCGGTCAATGTCACCGGAGCTGTGGCCGGAACCTATGTCAACCATAGCGGTCCGGTCACCACCACCAACATCGGCACCGGGAGCGAGGCAACCGCCAACCTGACCATCATGTCGCCACCAGGATTCGCCAAGGCCTTCTCACCGGACAAGATCCCGGTCAACACCGCTTCGACGCTGACAATTACGCTCTCTAACAGCAACCCGGTGGCAATCAGCGGCGCGGCTTTCACCGACCCCTACCCGGCCAACCTGATCAACGACACCCCGCTGTCCGCATTCAGCACTTGCGGCGGCACTGTCACCGCCACAGCCGGCGGCAACTCGCTGCAACTGGCCGGCGGAGTCATTCCGGCCTCCGGCAGCTGTACCATCAATGCCAGGGTTACCAGTGCGATTGCCGGTCTGTACACCAACCCGACGGCGCCCTTCAACGTCACCACCTCCAACGCCGGCACCACGTCCTCTGTTTCGGCCGACCTGACGGTACTGTCGAAACCGACTATCTCAAAATCGTTCACCCCGGCCAGCATCAACAACTTTCAAAGCTCGGCGCTGCTGCTGACGCTTACCAACGCCAACGCAACCAGCGCCCTGACCAATGTGGCGGTCAGCGACAGTTTTCCGACCGGCCTCTACATCGCTTCCACCCCGGTCACCAACACCTGCGGCGGCACGCTGACCGGCGCGACCCAGGGTTCGGCCCAGTTCACACTGAGCGGCGCCACTCTGCCGCTCTCCAGCAGCTGCACTGTCACAATCCCGGTAACATCGGGACAGCCCGGTGTCTATAACAACACCACCAGCGGTGTAACCTCGCTGGAAACCGGCGGTCCAGGCGCCGTCAGCAATACGGCGACTCTGACGGTCAATGCCAATTTCGGCGCGGTCAGCGGCTATGTATATGCCGACGCAAACCACAACGGGAACCGCGAGAACGGCGAAACAGGCACGGGACAGACCGTGTACGTCAAGCTGGCGACCCGGACCGGCAGCAGCTGCAACAACCCGGCAACACAATTTACAACCCCGGACCCGACCAGCGGAGCCTACAGCTTTAACGGCATCACCTCCGGCGATTACTGCGTGATCCATTCGACCAACACCACCCTGACCGACCTGAATCCCGCCTTTCCGGGCGGTTGGGTTGCGCTTGAAGCCGCCAGCGGCATACGTCAGCTGACGCTGCAATCCAATCCGATGACCGGTCAGAATTTCGGTCTCTTCAACGGCAGCCGGATCAGCGGCAGGGTCTTCATTGATACGGGAACTGGCGCAGGAACCGCCAACAACGGCCTGCAGGACGGCAGCGAGGGCGGTATCGCGGCGGTTGCGGTCAAAGCCACTGACAGCAGCGGCGTAACCACCCATGACTCGGCCACGACCAGCGGCAGCGGGGATTACATCCTCTGGATACCCGCTTCAGCGGGAGCGGCACAGGTCAAGGTAGTGGAAACAAATCCGGGCGGATACATTTCCATCGGAGGATCTGCAGGCACCAGCGGCGGCAATTATGACCGGACCAGCGACGCCACAAGCTTCACCAACTCGGTAGGTTCCAGCTACTCCGGGATTAACTTTGCCGACGTGCCCGACAGCCGTTTCCAGACCGACAATTCCGCTTCGGCGCTGCCCGGCACGGTGATCTTCCACCCGCACAGCTTTACCGCCGGCAGCGGCGGCAGCGTCAGCTTCGGCACATCAGCGGTCGCCTCACCGGCTATGCCGGGCTGGAGCGAGGTCTTCTACCGCGACAGCAACTGCAACGGCACCTTCGACAGCGGGGAACCGCAGATTACATCCGCCATCGCCCTGTCGGCCAATGAGCAGCTCTGCCTGCTGCTGAAAGAGTTCATACCGGCCAACGCACCAATCGGCGCTTCCAACCTGGTCACCACTACCGCCACGTTCAGCCACACCAACGCCGTTCCGGCGCTATCTAACCAGCTCGCCCGCAACGACAATACAACAGTCGGAGCTTCATCCAGCGCCGGACTCACGCTGACCAAAACCGTGGACAGCGCCACCGCGCTGCCCGGATCCAGCCTGACCTACACGATCACCTACGGCAATAACAGCAACGGCCCGCTCAGCAACATCGTCATCCATGACACGGTGCCCGCCTTCACTTCCCTGAGTGCAGCCCCCCCCAACCCCTGCTGTGTCAATCCGACCGGCAGCTGCCTAGGCTCGGGCCTGACGCCCTTTCCCAACAGCATCAGCGCCTGCAGCGCAGCCACCGCCGGCGACACGATCACCTGGACCCTGACCGGCACACTGTCGCCCGGAGCATCCGGGCAGGTCAAGTTCCGGGTAACTGTTCAGCCCTGATCTGGTTATTTGTGAATATAAAAAATTGAGTAACGATTCAGCATGCCCTTCATAACTCCCCCGACCCCTCTTATCTTAAGAGGGGAGCGAAAGCAGAATCAACCTGCCAGATACCACTGTGCAACATCAGTGCGTCCCGCCCCTTAAGTTAAGGGGCGGACAGGTGGGGTTATGAAAAAGTGCAGAACAGTTACAAAATTGAAGTTTCAGAACAACAGATATAGGGTGCGGATGATGGCGGGGGATGGATTAATCACTCCTGCGAATTCGTTTCCAAATCCCTGATATATTTCATTTCCTTTTCAACCTGCGGACATTCCCCCTCATTCTCCGGCGTAACCCGAAGTATCCGGCTTGACGACCGGCGGCTCACTGCGCCCGGTTACCTTCAACAGTACCGCGATACCTCCCGTTATCAGGACCAGCAGGATAAAACAAAACACCATAATAGTGCTTTTCATTGCGGTGAGGGATTTTTGAAGCATCTCTTCGGACAGGCCGATGTCCAGGGTGCCCAACAGTTTCTGGTTTGCGGAGTGAAAGTGGCAGGAGGCGCTGTTACAGTCCGGCTCGTTATAGATCGGCGCGGTTATGGCCAGCACGTGTATTCCGCGTTCATTAATAAAGCGCCGGGCCTGTTCCATACGTCCCATGCTGGTGGCTACAACCGGACCGGAATGGCAGACTATGCATCCCGCCGCATTCTTATCGACAAGCTTGTGAATCTCCTGGGAGTGCGAAGAGAACATGATCAGACCTTTTTTATTGAATATGCGTACATGTTCGACCCCCTCACGCTCGCCGATGTTGTTGATTATGTTTCCCAGAGTTATGCGGTCATCCTGCAGCATCGCGTATCGCGTCGACTTGATTATCGTATCCGCCAGGTCAGCTTCATGCTGGATCGTATCGTTGATCATGTTGGTCTTGATCACCGAATACAGAAAAACGCAACTGATTACCACAACGCAAAAGACCAGCAAAGACACGGAGGTTACATTTTTTTTATAAGTACTCGTGGCCATGGCAGCCTTCCTTCGCTCGGTGTCTAAATTACTTTATGTTTGGATTATATCATGATATGTTATAAATGCTTAATTTTTTAACGCATTACCCCAATAATCCGCACTTTTCAGATCATATCCCGTCAGCGGCCATCAACGGCCTCATGCGGACCCGGTTATCGATGATGGAATATCAATAAATAACATCAGCCATTTGCATGATTTCGAACCGGAGTTAAGACAAGAGAGAATAGACCGATGATCCTCAGCATTGAACTTGTCTTGGGTACATCCCTGCTGTACATACTTGTCCTCTTCATGGTGGCCTACTACGCCGACAAAAAGCAGGAGCTCGGCCAGAGCATCATTTCCAATCCGCTCATATATTCTCTCTCCATCGGCGTGTATGCCACCACCTGGACCTACTACGGCAGCGTAGGACGGGCCGCGACCACCGGTATCGATTTTCTTTTGATCTACCTTGGGCCGACGCTGACCACGTTTTTCTGGTGGTTTGTACTGCGCAAGATCATCAGGATCAGCAAGGAAAACAACATCACCTCGATCGCCGACTTCATCAGCTCCCGCTACGGGAAATCGCAGGCGCTGGGAGCGCTGGTCACCATCATCGCCATCGTCGGCATCATGCCCTACATAGCGCTGCAACTGAAGGCGGTTTCATCGAGCTTCGATATCATCTGCGGTTACCCGTACATGCAGTTGCCGTTTATACCGGGAGCTTCGCCGATGTCCATCCACACCAGCTTTCTGGCGGCACTTATTTTCAGTCTGTTCGGTGTGATCTTCGGCGCCAGGAACCTGATATCATCGGAACGGCATGAAGGACTGGTGGCGGCAATCGCGGTGGAATCGGTCGTAAAACTGTTGGCATTCATGGTGATCGGGCTGTTCGTCACCTATGGTTTATTCGATGGTTTCGGCGACATCTTCACCCGGATGAAGGCCAGGGAAGCGACCTTCGATCACCTGGTAACAATCAACGAAAACAGCGTCAGCGCACATATGAACTGGTTCTCGACGCTCTGGCTTTCCATGGGGGCAATCCTGCTCCTGCCACGCCAGTTTCATGTGGCGGTCATCGAAAACTCGAACGAAGAACATATAAAAATGGCGATGTGGCTCTTTCCTGCCTATATGTTCCTGATTAATCTTTTCGTGATGCCGATTGCATTTGGAGGAATCCTCTATAGCGGCGGTATCTTCGGCGCCGACTACTTTGTAATCAACCTGCCGTTGCAGAGCGGCCATGCCTGGTTGGCACTGCTGGCTTTTTTGGGCGGTTTCTCGGCAGCCGCCAGCATGGTGATAGTAGAATCGGTGGCAATCTCGACGATGTTCCTGAACCATCTGCTGATGCCGATAGTCGTCAGATTCAAACCGAGGGACTGGTTTCCGCTTTTGTTGATCAACCTCAAAAGGCTCGGAATATTCCTGGTGATATTCCTGGGCTATCTCTACCAGCGCATTGTCGGCGAAACCTACATGCTGGTCAATATCGGCCTGATCTCATTCGCCGCCGTAATCCAGTTCGGACCGGCGCTGTTTGGGGGGCTCTTCTGGCGCAGGGGCAACAAGACCGGCGCCATAACCGGCATATTTCTTGGTTTTGTCCTCTGGTTCTATACCTTGCTGATGCCGTCCCTGATAAGATGCGGATGGTGGCACAGCGACATACTCGACAAGGGACCGTTTGGAATAGAATTGCTGAAACCGACCGAGCTCTTCGGATTGACCGGTCTGGACACGCTGTCTCACGCCTTCTTCTGGAGCATGTTCGTGAACATCGCCGGGTATCTGATCTGCTCGATAATATTCTCCCAGGGCAACCGGGAGGAGGATCAGGCCAGGAAATTCGTGGACATATTCATACCGGCGCCGCAAAACACCCAGTGGGAGACCAAACGGCTCACCAAGCCGGTGGCCATTCAGCAGTTCGTGAACCTGCTCTCCAAATTCATCGGCGAACCCCAGGCTGTCGCCGCCATACGCGAGTACCGGGAAAGCAGGAACATGGACGAAGACGGGCAGGTGCCGGAGTTTGAACTGCCCAAGTTCAAACGTTTTGCCGAGCGGACCCTGGCCGGATCTGTCGGCGCGGCCGCGGCCGGAGCCATCATCGAGAGTTACCTCTCGGACCAGGGTTCCAGGATGGAATCGGTCTACGATGTATTCAGCACCGTTCGGACCTCGCTGGCGGAGAGCAAGGAGAACCTCTCGGTCAGGCTGCGGGCGTCCGAGATCATGAACCGGACCCTGGACCTGCAGATTATCATGGACGACCTGTTGGACCTGATCCGCAGGGAATTCAAGTTCGACCTGGTTATCATCAGGCTTCAGGATGAGCATGGAATGCTGACTGTACGCAGCTATCAGAGCAGTGAATTCAGTTGCCTTACCCAAAAGAACCTGGCGCCGGACAGATCAACCTATGCCGGCGAGAGTTTTCTGACCCAGCGGGTCCAGGTGGTAAACGACACCCGCAACATGTCCAAGCCCCAATCCAGGGAATTGATGGAGAGCGAGGAGATCAGCTGTTTTGCCCATATCCCCATTGCGCGGGCCGGCGAACCCCCCATGGGAATCCTGTCGCTCTTTTCCAAGACACTTGTGGGAGTTTTCACGGAAGAGTTCCTCAATCTGCTCTCAAGTCTGGCCGGACAACTGGCCCAGGCGGTAACGATCGTTTCGGAGATGGAGGCCCGCGAGCGGGAACGCCTGCAGAAGGAACAGGCGCTGCTGGAAAACGCGCGGGTTGCGAGGGATATGGAAATCGCCCGCCAGATCCAGTTTTCCCTGCTTCCCTCGGTTCTGCCGGACCTTCCGGGAGTCGCGTTTGCCGGGATCTGTATTCCGGCCGCCCATGTGGGGGGGGATTACTACGATTTTTTCCTGCGCGGCGGACAGGTGATCGACATCGTGATTGCCGACGTCTCCGGCCATAGCGTGGGTGCGGCGCTGATCATGGCCGAAACCCGCAGCGTGCTCCGGGCGCGGGTATACTCGGCGGCCACCGCCCCGGATGTGCTGTCGCTGTTGAACGAGCTGCTTTACGAAGACCTGACCAACGCGGAACTGTTCATCACGATGTTTTACGTGAAGTACAACGTCTTCAGCCGCATGCTCTCGTTTGCCAGCGCCGGCCACAACAAACCGCTGCTCTTCAGGCAGGGCGAAGTGGCATGCATTGAAATCGATGCCGAGGGATTGATTCTGGGAGTGTTGAAAGCGGTGGTTTTCGAAAACAAGAGCATCCTGATGCTGGAGGGGGACATACTGCTGCTCTATACCGACGGAATCACGGAAGCGCAAAACCCGTGCGGCGATTTCTTCGGCATAGACCGTCTCAGCGAAATAGTTGCCGACAATCATGCGGAACACCCACAGAAAATCATCGATTCCGTGCTGGAGTCTCTGACCGAATTCTGCCAGTCACGCCCGCTGCAGGACGACATATCCATGGTCGTGCTCAAGGTGGTGTAAACAGGGACCGTGTCCTATTTCAGAATTTTTGCCTTTACGGTGTCATCAATCAGGCTCTCTTCAATCGCCTCCCTTGCCCATGTTTCGCTGCAGCGCGCCAACACAGCGGCGGCGCCCTCCGCTATGGCCGGGACATCGCTCCAGAGCGCGTTGCGGATCGAGCGGAGTTGATCAGCTTCGGCTTTCCTGCCATCGGCCCATCCCCGGCAGCGCTGGCAAAGCAGGGCCAGCGTTTCCGGGCCGGGTGGTGAATCCGGTTGATAATCCCATACCCGCAGTTCATCCTTGCCGTCACACCACTCGCATTTGAAACCGGCCCGTTTGCCGATGTTCTTGCCGTAGCCGTTGATTTCTTCCTGTCGTTCCTTGCTGGCCTGATAACCTTTCGACATAGCCACCCCGATTATTCCGGCCTCAAACCCACCGGTTATTCCTGATCTTGTCGTACTGGAGTTTGGAGTCCGGGAGCGGGTTTTTCCGCTCGTCGGGGTGCCCGACCGCAATGATCGAGACCACCCTGATCTGTTCCGGGAGCCCCAATTGCTCACGGATATAGTCTTCCGAGGTTTTTTCGCCATCATGCTGGCGATTTCGTATCTGGATCCAGCAGCTGCCGAGCCCCAGTGACAGTGCCGTCAACTGGATGATGATCGCGGCAATGGAACAGTCCTCAATCCAGACGTCCGACTTGGCGCAGTCGGCGCATACGACTATCCCGAGCGGCGCTTTATCGAGGAATCCCGAGCCGTGCTGCTTGGCCTTTGAAAGCTTCAGCAGCATTTCCGGATCATCCACCACAATGAACTCCCACGGATTTATGCCGCGAGACGATGGCGACCTCAGCGCCGCTTCAATCAGTATCCTGGTGCTTTCAGGGTCTATTTTTTCGGATGTGAATTTACGGATGCTGCGGCGTTTGCGTAACAGTTCGATCATGATATCTCCAGAATTGCTTCAGATTTTAGGCCTGTTTTATTGGTGCTCGCCTGTCTTTGCAGTAAACCTCAAACTGATCCTTCGGCAATGGCTTTGAAAAATAGTATCCCTGGAACAGATTGCATTCATGGCAAAGCAGGAAATCGAACTGACCGGCGGTTTCAACCCCCTCGGCCACGACACTCAGCTTGAAGATGGCGGCCATCTTGAGAATCGTTGCAACCATCGCCTGATCCCCCTCGTTCCTGCCAAGCGCACTGACAAAGGAACGGTCGATCTTGATCTCATCAATAGGCAGCCGGTTCAGATAATTAAGCGATGAATAACCGGTGCCGAAATCGTCCATCGAGAAGCGTATCCCGATTTTTTTCAGTCGTTCCATGATTGAAATTACCCGCTCAATATCCTCGGCAACGACGGATTCGGTGATCTCGAAGACCACCTTGCCGCATAGATCACTGCAGAGATGGCTCTGTACCAGCGCTTCCACCTGCTCAATGAAGTCATGGTGAATCAGTTGACGCATGCTGATGTTGATTGAGAACTGTTCCAGTTCGATGCCGGCCTCACACCACTCGCGCAGAGTGGTGAATCCGGTTTCGAGGATATATTTGCCCAGCTCAATGATCAATCCGGTCTGTTCGGCAATCGCGATGAACTTGTCGGGCGGAACCGAGCCGATCAGCGGATTATTCCAGCGGGCCAGAACTTCGGCGCCGACCACTTTTCCCGAACAATCTACCTGTGGCTGGTAATGCAGCGTGATTTCGTTTTTGGACAGCGCAAAATGCAGCAGGCGCTCGATTTCCAGGTTGCTTTCAACCCGGTCCGACATCTCTTCATTGAACATGAAGACACCGTCGCGCCCCTTGGCCTTTACCTCATACATGGCAATATCGGCTTCCTTGATAAAACTGTTGGCGTTGGCGCTGCGACCGCTGACGAGGCTGACACCGATACTCGCACTGATGTAGAGATGGTGCTGCTCAACCATATAGGTTTCCTTCAGAGTCGCGATCAGCTTTTCGGATATGCGAATCGCCGCCTCTGAACATGGCTCCGGAGCGGAAAATGTTTCGCCGACCAGGATGAACTCATCCCCTCCCAAACGCGCCAGGACGATATTGCCGGACAGCTGCTTTTGCAGCCGCACCGAGATCTGCTGCAGCAGCAGATCCCCGATATCATGTCCCAGCGAGTCGTTGATAGTCTTGAAGTGATCCAGGTCAATCAACAGCAGATAGGCAAAGCCGCCGCTTTCGCGCAATGAATTCATCCGTTTCTGGAGGTGATCGATGAAATAGTGCCGGTTGTACATGCCGGTCAACATATCGTGGCTGGCCTGATAATCGGCCTGCATCAGCAGGGTGTTGCTGCTGTTGGCCGCATACAACAGCACCCAGGTAAGGGTACAGGCAAAGGCGGTCAGGACATAGCCGTACCACTCTCCGATGAAGAAGAAGTAGATTATCAGCGGCACCATCATGATCAAGATGCAGGGTCTGAAGAGCCGCCGGTCCGAAGCCAGCAGGGCCGCCGCAACCACCGAGGCGCCGATTTCGGTGAATATGGCGATATAGTGGAGTTTTTGCGAGTCGTGTCCAACATAGAGCAGGAAGATCAGCACCCACAGCAGCATGAACAGGTAATAAAACCATGAGAGCCGTTGATACCAGGACTCGCGTCGGCTTTCACTCATTGTGTCGAAATCGAAACTTCGATAGAGGCTGGCTCCCCAGAGAGACTCGGCAACTATCAGCAGATACCAGACAAAGGCCGGCATGAAGATGCCGTTCAGCCAGCCGAGCAACAGATAACCAAGTCCCGGAAAGATTGAAAGCGCAATCATTACCGGAATCTGGTGATGCAAAAAAGTATAGAAGCGTTTGTTTCTCATGATTCACAGTTATCCTGAACGGTTATTCCAGACCATTCGACTCCGGATACAACAGAATAAAGTTCATTTTGGTACACATGCTTAATTAATGATATCTAAACTGCATTCGCATGACCGCAATGCGTCTAAATTAATAAATTATATGATTTTTTAAGCACTTTGCACCGATAAGTGCAAAAACATGTCGAATGATTATTGACATATATTTCTGCCCAGTATAGTCTTTAATTAAACTCATTGAGAAGACACAGCACCGTTAACAGTGTGTCACAAAGCTACCCTCCATAAATAGATTTAGTGGTTGTCGAAATGTGTTCTTCACACAAACTCTCGTTTTCGACAGCCTGACTTTTCAATACCATTTTGAATTCATCAACACAACTTATGAATAAATTAAGTTTTAGTTAACACATCTCTTTTTTGGTGAGAACTATTAAATTCACAGGGGGCATCTATGTCACTTTTCAGAAACATCAACTTATTCTGGAAGTTTGCGATCTTCGGAGGTTTGGCAAGTTTCCTGCTGCTTGTGGCAATCACCGTATCGTATATCAGTGTTAAGGGTACTAATGACCGTTTTGATAGTTTTACAGACAAATATTCTGCTCTAGCCCTTACAGTAGGCGAGATGCACACCCAGGGTATTCAGACTGAACAGGCGATTCGCAACGTAATCCTTAATCCGTCTGATGAGAAGGCTTTGTCCAACTACAAGAAAGCCTCTGAAGAATTTCTCGTCCTCCAGAAAGAAGCGGTCAATATTGCCAAGGGAGTCAAGGAATATGGCAAACAGTTGGATAAACTTCCGCCGATGTGGCAGGAGAACAGCACAATCAAAGAAGAAATCATCAAGTTGTCCAAGGATGGTAAACAGGCTGAGGCCGTAGAGATGCTGGTCAAGAAAGAGACCCCCAAGTGGCGCGAGATAAAAACCGTCGTCATTGAGATGCAGGGTGCTCTCAAGAAAGACATGAAAGCTGAACATATTGCACTTAACGACTATACCGACCGTAGTTTCACGCTGACCATGACAATTTTGGTAATAGCTCTTGTAGTTGTCAACATTCTACTGATTATATTCTGGAAAATCATGCAAACATCGTTCAATGAAATGGTTGAACGCTTAAAAGATATTGCGTCCGGCAATGGTGACCTAACCAAACGTCTTGAAGTAAAAGGAAAGGATGAACCCGCACAGACGGCATACTGGCTCAATCAGTTCATAGAAAAACTTCACGGTATCATTACCAATATTTCCCTAACATCAGACCAAGTATCTTCAGCAGCTAAGGAATTAAGTTCCACAGCTGAAAAGATAGCTACTGGAGCCGAAGAGGTAGCCGCCCAGGCTGGCACAGTTGCCACAGCCGGCGAAGAGATGTCAGCCACAGCTGGAGACATAGCTCAAAACTGTCAGATGGCCGCAGAGGGGGCTCAACGCGCATCACAAGCGGCCAGTGACGGTGCCGCTGTAGTTGAAAAAACAGTAGCTGTTATGGGACAGATTGCCGAGAAAGTTCAGGAATCGGCGAAAACGGTTGAAAGTCTTGGAGCCAGAAGTGACCAGATCGGTGCCATAATTGGCACCATTGAAGATATTGCCGACCAAACCAACCTACTGGCTCTTAACGCTGCTATTGAGGCCGCCAGAGCAGGTGAACAGGGACGCGGTTTTGCCGTAGTTGCCGATGAAGTTCGAGCTTTGGCAGAACGGACCACCCGCGCCACCAAAGAAATCGGCGAAATGATCAAGGCGATCCAGAAAGAAACCAAGGGCGCCGTGGCTGCTATGGAACAAGGTGTCAAGCAGGTGGAAACAGGTACGGAAGAAGCTGCTAAATCAGGTCAGGCGCTACAGGACATTCTACAACAGGTTAACGATGTTGCCATGCAGGTTAATCAGATCGCCACAGCAGCTGAAGAGCAGACCGCCACAACCGGTGAGATATCTAGCAACATGATGCAGATTACTGAAGTGGTGCAGCAAACCTCACAAGGCGCTCACGAATCCGCTGCATCTGCAGCACAACTAAATGGTAATGCCGAAGAATTACAGCGGCTTGTAAAGCAGTTCAAGCTATAACAGAAGCTCGGCACAATATGAACAATTTAACTGGAAGCACCAACAATGCCGGTGAATTAATATAGTTACACAGTCACTAACATATTATTTTCTGCCTATTTTGCAGCTGCCATCGCCGCAGCCGCGTCGCTTCGGCAGATAAGGGCGGATACGGGCAAAGGCCTTGTACAGCAGGCGGGCAGCAGGATTCACCACCGGAATGTTTACGACAGCCCCCATGGCACGATAGCGGATTGAATCCGGAAATGCCTGCCAGATGGCCCAAAAGGCCTCCACGCCACGATAGACAGCACCGCTCCGGTCAATCACGTGCAGTTCGTACATGAAGCCGCTCAGAGCGATATTATAAGGTTCCGGATTGAAACCGGGAGCGCTGATGTCCACGGCCAGAAGCCGTCCACCATGTTCTTGGCGCAGGTAGTGCTCTATCTCGCTGGCGCATACTGAACATGACCCGTCGTAAAACACCTTGATCGGAAACTGCGGTCTGGTCGGCATAACTGGTACCAAGCCTCACTTTCTCACTACATACCGATGATCTTCAACAACACCCGTTTTTTACGCATTCCGTCGAATTCACCGTAAAATATCTGCTACCACGGTCCCATATCTAGTTTTCCGTCTGTCACCGCCACCACCACCTCCCGCCCCATGATGGTCCGCTTGAGGTGGGCATCGGCGTTGTCCTCGTAACCGTTATGGTGATAGCGGGAATAGGGTTTCTCCGGGGCCAACCCTTCCAGCCAGGTCTCGAAATCCTGGTGCAGTCCGGACTCGTCGTCATTGATGAACACGCTGGCGGTGATGTGCATCGCGTTACAGAGCAGCAGACCGTCGCGGATGCCGCTCTCCTGAAGGCATCCGGCGACCTCGGGGGTAATGTTGATCAACTCCCGGCGCTGTCTCGTCTCAAACCATAATTCCTTGCGGTATGTCTTCATCGCCTCCCCTTCCCCGCCTGCCGGATTTCAACGTCATACCGTTGGAGCCATGCGCAACAGCACCATTCCCGATTCCGGATCAAGTTCCCGCCTGGCGTCCACGCCGAGAATCTCGGTTATCACCACTTCAAGCACCAGGAAGGCCTCGCTTTCCCGGCGCAGGCAGCCGGCCCTGACGTTGTCGTGCTTTGCGTAGGCGCCATGGAAATGAACCCTGGGCTGATCATCATACCAGAAGATAGTGCCGAAACCGGTGGCCTCGTGGCTTTCCGACAGAGCGCGCCAGACCGGAACCGGCGGCATCTGCTCGGTTTCGGGACCAACCACGTAGGCGCCCCGCTTGATGCCCCCAACGATGCTGAAACAGGCGGCCCGGAGATTTTCCTACAGAGCAATCGACTCCAGCCCTCCCAGCACATCATCGCCATCGTTGAAACGAGCCACGATCACCCGCCCCGGCTGTCCTACCTGATATTGCATACGATCCTCCCACGCCTTATGAATTGCGCCATATTAGCATGATTTTTGTGATATTTGGATTTGATGCTTGAGACTGCAACCATTCCTCACGGAGTAAAAAATTGCAGATCGGAATGTATGTTGGAAATTAACCAATTG
>JAURXC010000068.1 GCA_030654645.1 Deltaproteobacteria bacterium
AAAATGACCGACAGCGCCTCGACCACGAAGACCCCGCCGACGATCACCAGCAGCAGCTCCTGCTTGGTCAGAACAGCGATCGTTCCCAGTGCGCCGCCCAGCGAGAGCGATCCCACATCTCCCATGAAGACCTCGGCCGGATAGGAGTTGTACCAGAGGAATCCTAGCCCGGCGCCCACCATTGCACCACAGAGCACCGCCAGTTCCCCGGCGCCGACGACACGCGGCACCTGCAGGTAGGCCGACAGTGTGGCGTGTCCGGCAACGTAGGCGAAGAGCATGTAGGTGGCGGCGTTGATCGCCACCGGCCCGATGGCCAGTCCATCCAGTCCGTCGGTCAGGTTGACCGCGTTGCTGGAGCCGACGATCACCAGCGTTGCAAAGGGGATGAACCAGATCCAGAGATCCGGATGGAAATTCTTGAAGAACGGGAAAAAGAGCTGTTCGTTGAAGCCCGGCTTCAGGAACAGGAATACCGACACCGCCCCGGCCAGCAAAACCTGCCAGAACATCTTCTGCCGGGGAGAAAGCCCCTTGGGATTCTTTTCGACAACCTTTTTGTAATCATCGACGAATCCGATCAGGCCGTATCCGATGGTGATGAAAAGCGTGATCCAGATGTAATGGTTGGTCAGGTCTGCCCACAGCAGGGTCGGGATGATGATCGCCGCCAGGATCATGACTCCGCCCATGGTCGGGGTGCCCTGCTTCTGCAGGTGCGATTCCGGCCCGTCGGTGCGGATTACCTGGCGGGCCTGCAAGGATTCGAGCTTGCGGATGATCCAGGGCCCGATTACGAAGCAGACCAGCAGCGCCGTGATCATCGCGTAGATCGTGCGGAATGTCAAATATTTGAATATGTTGAATAATTTGACGTTGGCCGCCAGCGGATAAAAAAGGTGGTAAAGCATCGCTATTCCTCTTTGCCGTGCTGCATCAGTTTCTTCAGTTCTGTCGCGACCCGCTCCATTGTCATGCCGCGCGATCCCTTGACCAGTATTACGTCATTTTCCCGCAGGGAATCGTACAGCCCGTGCGCGATCTGCTCATGATCCGTGCAGCAGGAAACCGCTTCCGCCGGCATACCGGCCAGCCTGGCGTTTTCGGCGGCATGCTTTGCCATGAGATCACCCAGCAGGTAGAGGCGGTCCGCGTTCTTGCCGGCCACCGTGCCGATCGCCTGGTGTGCCTCGGCCTCATGTTCGCCCAGTTCCAGCATGTCACCCAACACGGCGATGCGGTGCCCTTCCGGCGCCACCTGCGACAATGTTTCCAGCGCGGCCTTGACCGAAGCCGGATTGGCGTTGTAGCTGTCGTCGATGATTGTAATCCCGTCCAGTTGCTCGGCCTGGAAACGCCCCTTGTAGGGGGTGAATGATTCGAGTCCGGTCGCGATCACGTCCAGATCGACCTTGTCCAGCAGCGCCGCCGTGGCGGCCAGCGCATTGTAAATGTTGTGGCGTCCGCAGGCTTTCAGGCGAATCGTGGTTTCGCCTTTCGGCGTAACCAGCTGGAAACGTTGCCCCGCCAGTCCCAAAATCTCGATGTCCCTGGCCCGTACTTCACCCCGGTTGATGCCGAAACTGATTCTGCGCGCCGAAGGGTTCTGGTGCAGGGAGGCGACACGCGGGTCGTCGGCGTTGACCACCGCCAGCCCGTTGTCGCTGATGCGGTTCAAAAGTTCCCCCTTGGCGGCGGCCACCGCTTCCACCGTTCCCATGCTCTGCAGATGGGCCGGCAGCGCGTTCAGCACGACCCCTACCAGTGGGCGGGTTATCTCGGCCAGACGGTCAATTTCGCCCGGTTCGCTCATGCCCATTTCCAGCACCGCCCAGCGGTGTTCGGGGCGCAACTGGAACAGCATCCGCGGCAGCCCGATCAGGTTGTTGAGGTTGCCGGATGTCTTGAGCCCGGCGCCGCTCTGTTCGAGAATCGTGGCCAGCATCTCCTTGACCGTGGTTTTGCCGTTGCTGCCGGTGACGCCGATCACCGGGATTTCGAAGCGCAGCCTCCAGGAAGCCGCCAGGTCGCCCAGCGCCCGCAGTGTGTTTTTTACCGCGATACAGGTGACCGCTTCCGGGATCGGATGGGATTTCAGCCACTGCTCCTCGGCCAGCAGTACGGTGACACCCCTGGCGGCCACATCGGCCAGAAAGGTGTGCCCGTCAAAACGTTCGCCGCGCAGCGGCACAAACAGTTGTCCCGGCTCAACTGTACGGGAGTCGGTGGAAACCCCCCCGACGCTTCCGTCGGCCGGGCCGATCACGCGCCCGTTGGTCGCGGCTGCTATTTCAGCGGTGGTGAACATCAATCCGTCTTCTCCGCAAAGGCTTTTGCCGCCTCTTCCCGGTCATCGAAGTGATGCTTGACCGTGCCGATGATCTGGTAATCCTCGTGCCCCTTGCCGGCCAGCAGGATGATATCGCCGGCCTTTGCCAGGCGGACCGCCAGGCGAATCGCTTCGCGCCGGTTTTCCAGCATGACGAATCCCTTTTCCGGGAAACCGCCGGCAAGCTCAGCCAGACTGTACTCCCGAACCCCACCCTCACCCCAACCCTCTCCCTGAGGGCGAGGGGGAAGTTCAAGTATTCCGGCCCTGATCTGGCCCAGAATTGTGGCGGGTTGCTCGGTGCGCGGGTTGTCGGAGGTGACGATTGCCAGGTCCGACATGTCGGCCGCGATGCGACCCATGATCGGTCGCTTGCCGTTGTCGCGGTCGCCTCCGCAGCCAAAAACGGTGATGATCCTTGCGGTTGCGATCTCCTTCAGGGTTGAAAGCACATTCTCCAGAGCGTCACCGGTGTGGGCGTAATCCACCAGGCAGGTTACGCCGTGCAGGTTTTCAACCCGCTCCATGCGCCCCGGAACAGTGGCGTGGTTTTCTATCCCGTTTTTGATCGACTCCAGCGGCAGGTCCAATCCTATTCCGGCAGTGGCGGCCGCCAGGATGTTGGAGAGGTTGAAGCTTCCCAGCAGTTTCGATGAAAACCGGAAACTCCCCTTGGGCGTCACCAGTGTGCCGCTGATGCCGTTTACCGATGAGATCGTATCGACCGGCCGCACATCGCACTCTCCCCGGATTCCGTAGGTGATGACAGGACAGCTGCTGCACGCGGCGATGGCTGAGCCGTATGGATCGTCCATGTTTACCGCTGCACGCCGGAAAGGTTTTGCCGTGGAAGGGCGCAGCAGTTCGCTGAAGAGCCGCTGCTTGGCCCCCAGGTTGCTTTCCATCGTGCCATGGTAATCCAGGTGGTCGCGGGTCAGGTTGCTGACAACACCGACATCGAAGTGGCAGCCGTCAACCCGTCTCTGCTCCAGCGCATGCGATGAAACCTCCATTACGAAGGCCTTTGCACCGGCTTCAGCCAACTGGCGGAAGGCGCTCTGCAGGTCCGTGGATTCGGGCGTGGTGTGTGAGGCTGCGATGGTTCTGTCGCCGAAACGGTAGCTGATCGTGCCGAGCACCGCCGCCG
>JAURXC010000243.1 GCA_030654645.1 Deltaproteobacteria bacterium
CAGAGCCTTGCCATGGCCGATCAAAAGCCGGAGAGCTCTTCTGCTCCCCGACAGGAATCAGCGGCATCAGTACCCGAATATCACACGCCGCTGGCCGGTGAAGCCTTACACACCGTCTTCATGGGAAAGGTGGTGGATGCCCCCGCCCAGGACCGAAGTCGCGTTTCCGCCGTTACTCTGGGGGGAGTGTTTTACACGCCCAAGCAGGGTAATACATCGATCACGCCGATCGGAGGGATTTATCTGAAGCGGGTGTGGGAGGAATCCAGGACACGCAATGTAATCAGTATCTTCGTCAATGATCTGGAGTATGACAAAAGCTTCGGGAAGCTTGAACTTGTCACTCGTTTTGAAAACAATACGATTTTGGGCGGCCAGAGGGAAGTGGTTAACAACGAGGAGATCAAGTCGTCCGACACGGAATGGGGGACGGTGGTCGCTTCGATCGGTCCCGGCCTCCGTTACAAGGTGGCTCCCTTCCAGGTCGATAATGATCTGCGGCTACAGCTGCTGGGCCGTGTCGGCTACTTTTATGCCGGAAGGACCGGCGACACGGGTCCCAACCTGGTGCTGCCGCCCGATACCATGCTGTACGGCGTGAAACTGCGGGGCCGTTATGACGGGATGCGCCGGAATCTGCTGGAACTCCCCCATATCGGCATGGCCGCCGGATTCGATCTGGATTACATGCATCGGGACAAGTGGGCAGATTTCGGCACCACACCGG
Organism: Deltaproteobacteria bacterium; assembly: GCA_030654645.1. GTDB lineage: Bacteria > Desulfobacterota > Desulfuromonadia > Geobacterales > Pseudopelobacteraceae > JACRCG01. The sequence continues at coordinate 728 of JAURXC010000243.1, forward strand.
ATGCATTCTTTTCCAAGCAGAATACCCAGGATTATCTGCAGGTTAACGGCTACCTGATGGGGGTCGCCGGAATTCCGGGGCTGTCGGAGAAGAACCGGTTTCTCGTGAGTCTCCACGGTGGTGTTACTCCGCGCAAGGGTTCGGACCGCTATAATGCCATCACGATCGGCGGCGGACCTCTGCCGGGCGAATCGGATGACCTCTGTCGTCCCAATTATCCCGGCACCATGTTCAACCAGGTTCTTGTCTCCGACTATGCCCTGCTGGCCCTGGAATATCGGCGCGAACTCGCATTCTTCCTCTATCTCAACCTGCGTGAGACCTTTATCTGGGCGGACCGGGCATCTGTTACCGATTCCAACCGGTTTCTGTTCAAAAACTCAACCGGCGCAGCAACCACCATCGGCCTGAATTCGGGCTTTTTCTGGAATTCCTCATTGTATCTCGGGTATTCATGGGACTCCGGTTTCGTACGCAACGGCAAGTCCGGAAGCGGCCTGATCCTTACCTGGAACAAATCATTCTGACAGCAAACGGCACGGAAGGGAGTCGGTATCATGGACAAGCGAACAGAGTATGTCGAAAAACTCTCGGCACAGATGGTTGAATGGGATGCGCAGATATTCCTGCTCAGGGACAAGGCCGAAAGCGCTACGCCCGAAGACAGGTACGAATATTCGGCTTTAATCGCAGCCCTGCAGCTCAAGCGGGATGAGGCCGCGCAAAAGCTGCAGGGGATATCGATTGCCGGCGATCATGAGTGGGAAGAGCTCAAAGCGGGTACGGACAGGGTCTGGGACGAAGTCAGGAGTATCCTGCACGACGCCATCGTCAATATCAAATAAATATATGGCAAACGCCAAGCCCCTCATATTGTCTTTTCTGTTCATAACCCTCCTGAATATCGGCAGCGGATGTGCCGCCTTGCCCAACGTCACCGAGATGATCGATGAGGCGCCTTCCGCGCAGAAACCCCGTCAAATAGTTACCTCCCAAGGGGTGCTCTCCCCACAGCAGAGCAAGGCTGTCATGGATCGTCTGAAGCGCTCGGTCAACCCGACCGATGTCCTGGAACGACACACCGCCGTGGTGGAATCGGTCACTGAAAGCCCGTTGACCAAGGGCAACAAAGTGACTCTGCTGGCCGATGGCCAGGCCGCCTACGCCGCGATGTTCAAGGCGATCCGTCGCGCCAAAAGCCAGATCAACCTTGAAAGCTATATCATCGAAGACGATGAAACCGGGCGTAAATTTGCCGAGCTGTTACTGCAAAAACAGGGCGAAGGCGTCCAGGTAAATGTGATTTATGACAGCATGGGCAGTATCAATTCCCCGGCTTCCTTTTTCCAGCGCCTGCGCGCCGGAGGAATTCAGGTGGTCGAGTTCAACCCGCTCAACCCACTGGCGGACCGTGATGAGTGGGGGCTGACACACCGGGATCACCGCAAGATTCTGATCGTTGACGGCGAAGTCGCCATTATGGGAGGCATCAACATCAGCAAGGTTTATTCCAGCACTCCTCTCAAGCGGAAACGAAACAGGAAAGGGCCGATTCACTGGCGTGACACGGATATTCAAATCGAAGGTCCTGCCGTGGCTGAATTCCAGAAGCTCTTTCTTGATACCTGGCTGAAACAGAAGGGACCGAAACTTTCCGAACGGAACCATCCTCCCGAAGCTGCTCCGGTAAGCGGTAAAGGCGCGTCAGTTCCCGGAGCAGCCGGGGAAAAGGGGAGTGCCCTGGTGCGGGTGATCGGCAGCACCCCGGGTGAGAGCAACAGGATTCCGTTTATTGTTTATGTTTCGGCCATCTCGTTTGCGGAGCATTCGATTCATATGACCAATTCCTACTTCATCCCCGACGACCAGATCGTAAAGGCCCTGTCCGACGCCGCCGGACGTGGTGTTGACGTAAAGATAATTCTCCCCGGTGTCACCGATTCCATGTTGGCGTTACATGCGCAGAGATACCATTATTCCGGGCTTTTGAAATCGGGAGTCAAGCTGTACGAGCATGGCACCTCACTGCTGCATGCAAAAACCGCGGTGATTGACAAGGTCTGGTCTACCGTCGGTTCCACCAACATGGATTTCCTGAGTCTTTTGAACAATGACGAGGTGAACGCGGTTATCCTGAGCAAGGAGTTTGCCGTTGAAATGGAGAAGATGTTTGCCGGTGATCTTGCGAATTCCAGGCAGATCAAATGGGATGAGTGGAAAAACAGGCCGTATTTGAACCGGGTCAGGGAGTGGTTTGTGAATCTGTTCGTAAGATGGTTGTAAGGAGGCTAGCAACACGTAACAGCTAAAACCAACCCCCCTTATCAGGGGAGACTTCAAGGCTTCCCCCCTGATAAGGGGAGATTTAGAGGGGTTTGGTGCGAAAGAATAAATGTTACACGGTACTAGCAACAATAACATGAACTTATTATTACCAGCCTCCTAAGGAAAACAATGAACTGGCATCAGCAGAAAACAGATGAAGTGATGCAGAAGCTGGGGTCATCTGCCCGGGGCCTTTCCGCGGACGAAGTCCGGACGCGTTTGCTGGAGCACGGACCCAACGAATTGACCGAAACTGCCAAAAAAACTGTGTTGATGATGTTCCTGGACCAGTTCAAGGACTTCATGATCCTGGTGCTGATTGCCGCCGCCGCTATCTCCGGC
>JAURXC010000090.1 GCA_030654645.1 Deltaproteobacteria bacterium
CATCCGGGAAAAGAGCAAATACTAAAGGATGGCTACCAGGGACCAAAAACCTGTGAAACCTGTCATCCCGGCAAAGCCAAGGACTTTCTTGGAACGGTCCACTGGAAACACGCTTCGAAAGTGGATCATGTCGACAACCTGAATCCTAATGAAGAGCACGGCATGAAAAATCGCATCTATACGATGTGTAACGGAAATGACATCGTCAACAACCTGAAGGAAGTGCCACCAAACGCACTGGGCAAGACCAAGTTTACCGGCTGCAACACCTGTCACCCCGGCGATCACGCCAGCGATGTCGGCAGCACCGGACCACAGGCTGAACAGGCCATCGACTGCCTGATATGTCATTCATTCAAGTATGACTTCAGCAAAAGAAAACCGGTCAAGGACAAGAACGGCAATGTTGTCATGACCCAGGATCGCAGCACCGAAGCAGCCGCCAACATTGGCCGTCCAACCATCAAAAACTGCATGGCCTGCCACGAGGCGGCTGGCGGCGGCGCAATGATCAAGCGCGGATTCTCCATGGCCAAGGACGCTGAGGTGCACGTAACCAAAGGTATCATCTGTGTTGATTGCCACCAGGTGAAAAATCACAAGTTCCCCACCGGCCGCGATCCCAACAACTGGGCACATGACGGCATCTACATGACCTGCGTCGGCGAGTGCCACACCAGCAAGCCTCACACGGATGCGGATTACAACCGGCATACCGACAAGATCGCCTGCCAGACCTGCCATATTCCCAAAACCGGAGGAGCATTTTCCAAAGACTTCACCAAATGGGAAAAACAGTCCAATGGTTTCTATGAACCTTCAACATTGAAACGAGAAGTCAATGAAACCTCTCCGGTGTATGCCTGGTATAATCTGACCGTCAGCAATACTCCGCATTTCATCGGCCCGAAGGGTAGCAGAACCGACGGCAAGAGCAAGATCTACCCGTTCAAGGTATTCCAGGGCAAGGCTTACTTCAACAAGAAGAACGGCCAGTTGATGTCAATGGACTTCGCACCGCCGATTTCAAACGGCGATACATTGGCGGGCGTAGCCTCGGCGGCCAAGATACTCGGCATCAAGGATTATGAACCGGTTCCAGGATGGCAGACCATCTACTTCGGCAGCAACCATCAGGTCACACCCAAAAACAAGGCATTGACCTGCGCCAACTGCCACGCGATAAATGGTGTTCTTGACTTCAAAGAACTGGGATATGCTTCCAAGGAGATCGAGAAGCTTACCAACCCTGAGCTCTATTTTGAAAAACTGCTCAAGCTGCAGCAAGAAAATGAGTAAACCCTTGCAACTCAAAGCATGGAAATAGGTCATGGGGCGTGAATCATTTCACGCCCCATTTTTGATTGCACTATATAGATATTCATATATTCATCGTGTAAATCATTCTCACATCCAAGCATCAAACAGGAGGTAAATCGTGTCGCCAAAATTCTCTCGAAGAACTTTTCTAAAGGTTTCAGGCGCGGCCACCGCAGCGGTTACAGTTGCCGCTTCGATGCCGGAAAAGTTCCTTTCATGGGCAGAGGAGTCCGGACAGAAAGAGATGAAGCAGATCCCAACTTTCTGCGAACTCTGCTTTTGGAACTGTGGACTAATTGCAAAAGTTGAGAATAACAAGGTTGTCAAAATTGACGGCAACCCCAAGAGCCTTCGCGGTAGGGGACGGCTGTGCGGGCGTGGCAATGCCGCCTTGGGCGCGCTCTACGATCCCGACCGGTTGAAATACCCGATGATTAATACCGGTAAACGGGGTGAGCCGGTCTGGAAGCGGGCAACCTGGGACGAAGCGCTTGGTGTCATCGCCCAGAAGATGAAAGCGGTAAGTGAAAAATACGGTCCTGATTCCATGGCACTGATCTATCACGGTACCGGCGCCTCCTTCTGGAAACATCTGCTGCACGCCCACGGCAGCACACTGGCAGCGGCCCCTTCATTTGCCCAATGCCGTGGACCGCGCGACATCGGTTTTGTACTGACCTTCGGTTCGGATGTCGGATCTCCTGAATACTACGACTTCAGTAAAAGCAAATACATAGTCCTGTTCGGCTCCCATCTGGGAGAGAACGCGCATAACAGCCAGGTCCAGGACATCGTCAAAGGCTATTCCGGCGGGGCTAAAATGACCGTGGTAGATCCGCGACTCTCCAATATTGCATCAAAGGCCGACCGCTGGCTTCCGATCAAACCGGCGACAGATCTCGCACTGATGCTGGCCTGGATCAGGTTGATAATCGAGGAAGGCCTCTACGACAAAGATTATGTAGCCAAGTATGCCACAGGTTTTGACGAACTGCGTGCTGCGGTCCAGCAATACACTCCTGAATGGGCGGAAGCCGAAACATCGATATCCAGCGATGTAATCGTCAAAGTTGCCCGCGAAATGGGTGAACATGCTCCCAATGTCTGTGTTGGAGCCGGCCGCTATTCCACCTGGTACGGCGATGACACCCAGCGCAGCCGGGCAATTGCAATTTTGAATGCACTTCTCGGCACATGGGGCCGTGAAGGAGGCTACTTCTTCCCCACCGGAGCAAAAGTCCCGGAATACCCGGGGTTGCCAGCCTACCCGGAACACGTGGAAGCGGCAAAACTGGATGAGGCATATCCGTTCGCCCTGCTGCAGACCACCACTTCCATCAAGCAGGCCACAATTACCGGACAACCAAGACCGGTCAAAGCCTGGTTCGTATATGGCTCCAACCTGATGAAGACCATGCCTGACAAACAGGAGACCATCAAGGCGATCCAAAACCTGGATTTGATGGTTACGATTGACACCATGCCGATGGATATAATCAACTATTCAGATGTTGTCTTGCCGGAATGCACCTACATGGAGCGATACGACAACATAAACGTGGGCAAATTCAAGGGCGAGGCCGAGATTGCGCTGCGTCAACCGACCGTCGAACCCTTGTGGGAATCAAAACCATCCTGGTGGATTACCAAGGAGCTGGGCAATAAGCTGGGTCTGGCTGCATTCTTCCCCTGGAAGGATGGAGAAGAATACATTGCCAAACGTTGCGAAGCGGGAGAAATAGATTTTGCCCAGCTGAAGCGTGACGGCGTCATCATCAAAAAAGGGGGAAATCCCTATATCACCGCCGACAGCCAACCGGAGTTTGGCACTCCTTCGGGCAAAATCGAGCTGTACTCCCAACAATTGGCGGAAAAAGGGTTTGATCCGGTTCCAAAATACACCCGGCATCCGACCCCACCTGCAGGTCATTTCCGGCTGCTGTTCGGTCGGGCGCCGCTGCACACCTTTTCCCGCACCACCAACAACTTCATGCTGACCGATCTGCAGAAGGATAATTCTCTCTGGATCAACGCAAAAAAAGGTAAGGAATTGGGATTGAAGAACGGGGACTATGTATCTCTAGTCAACCAGAACGGTGTGATTGCAAACGGCCGGATCAAGGTGAAGCTGACCCAACGACTCCGAGATGATGCCGTTTACATGAACCACGGCTTTGGCGTTCACGCCAAAGGGATGTCTCGTGCCAACGGTCAGGGGATTGCAGATGACGACCTGATCGGAAAACCCGCGATTGATCCGATAATGGGTGGCACCGCCATGCGCGGGAATTTTGTCAAGATCGTTAAGGGGGCCTGACATGAAACTATTCGGAGTTCTTATTCCTGAGAAGGAACAGCTTATCGGCACCGTGGGTGACGTAATCAAAGGAAAAGCCGGATTGTCGCTGTATGCGTCAATATTCGGCCTGTTGATCGGGCTATACGCCATCGGCTCCATCTTCATCAGAGGGCATGCCCACACGATCAACACCTCCAGCCTCGTCCCCTGGGGACTGCAGATATCCACCTATGTCTATTTTGCGCTGCTCAGTACCGGCTGCACATTCGTCAATTTTTTCGGCCACGTTTTTTTCGAAAAGCAGTACAAACCGTTTGCGTCAAGAATTGTTTTTGTCGGGATAATCACAGCCGTGGCTGCCTTCTTCTCTCTGACGACCGAGATGGGACACCTTGAGCGGATGTACTATTTCCTGCTGTCGCCAAACCCGAAGTCGCCCATGTTCTGGATGGCCATCTGGTACACCTGCTACCTGATCATCATCACCTGGGAATACGTAAACATTCAGACCAACAGGCACTCCAACCGGGTCATGTGGGCAGCGTTTTTTATAGCGGTCTTCACCCACAGCACACTGGGAAGCCTGCTCGGTTCGGTCAGTTCACGCGTATATTACTACAGCGCACTGATGCCGATCTATTTCCTGTTTATCGCCTTCCTGACCGGCTGTTCCCTTACGACCATCATTGCCGCAATGACGGTCAAACAGAAGAAACTGGACGAGAACTACCATCTACACCCCTTTGTAACACTACTCAAGGTCGGATTGGGGCTGGCGCTTTTGATCACCTTCTGGCGCATGATGATCGGTCTCTCCGCGCACCTGGAGGGTTCCGAGGTTTTCTCGTTGACGCTGATCAACAGCGTGCTGTTCGGAATCGTGGTCGTTATCGTAATTCCCTACATCCTGCTCAAAATCGGTCAAAGCGCCAACTGGCTGATCTTTGTGGGACTCTTCATCATGGGCACCCAGCTCAAAGCCCGTAACGACCTGGTGGTCGGCGCATTCAAGATCCCGGTTTTCAGAGTCTATGACATGCCCGAAGTAGTGCACTACACACCGTCAATCTATGAGAACCTTGTAGTTGTGGCATCCGCCTCACTGGTGGCCATGCTCTATATCGTTTTCGAGCGTTCGGGTGTTTTTGAAGCAAGAAACATCAAGGAGGAACACTGATCATGGACCAGTTTGACGGCAAGGACATCATGGAAATAATGCAGGAAGATCTGCTGCGCGCCCTGAAAAAACCACGCAAGGAACGGCGCTGGGCAATGGCCATCGACCTGAAGAAGTGTATCGGCTGCCACGCCTGCACCACCGGCTGCATGTCCGAGAACCTGACACCACCCGAAATTCATTATCGCCCGGTCAAGGAAGAGGAGATCGGCGAGTACCCCAATACCGGCATGCGTTTTCTGCCACGCCCATGTTTTCATTGCGATTCACCCACCTGCACACCGGTCTGTCCGGTTACCGCAACCTACAAGCGCGATGACGGCCTGGTCGTGATCGATTACAAGAAATGCATCGGCTGCCGCTACTGCATCGTGGCCTGTCCATACGGCGCCCGTTCGGCCGATTCCGGCCATTACTTTACCGGTGACTTCCACGAGAAGACCTATGAAGTGGAGAATTCCGGCGAGTACGGCGGGAATTTTAAACGCAAGAGCCACTGGCATTCGCCGATCGGCAACGCCCGCAAGTGCCATTTCTGCATTCACCGGGTCGAAAAGGGCGAGCTGACCCGTTGCACGACAACCTGCCTCGGCAACGCCACCTTCTTCGGCGATATCAACGACCCCAAGGCTCTGATCACCAAACTGATCTCCAAGCCGAACGTGTTCAGGTACAAGGAAGAGTTGGGCACAAAACCGATGGTGTACTATATCACCTGATCGACATCCGGATTCTCCGGATAGTAGCTTCAGCAAAAAAACAGAGGAACTCCAGCGAGTTCCCCTGTTTTTTACGAAACGCCGCATTTTGACAGCATGTCTGAAATCCTGAAAAACGGATTGGAGTTGTTGACGGGCGGACTCGTTTTTGATACCACACTATTGTATTTTCAACGCGACACAGGCGGCAATTCCGCCTTGTACAAAGGACGCAAATGGCACAAGTAGCAAAGAACACCGTGGTAACGCTCAGTTACAATCTTACCGACCCCGACGGAAACATGCTTGACGAGGGCAATCAGCCGATAGTTTATCTCCATGGCGGCTATGGAGGCGTATTCGCTCCCATTGAAAGTGCGCTGGAAGGCAAACTGGTCGGAGATGCCGTGACTGTCAAGCTGCAGCCCGCCGATGCGTTTGGTGAATATGATTTTGACTTGTTGCAGATCGAGCCGGTCGAGAACCTACCTCAACCGCTCAAGGTTGGAATGATGATTGAAGGCGAAACCGATGAAGGACTGGAAGAGAGCGCGGTGTTCTACACCGTAACTGAAATTGCCGACGGCAAGGCGGTTCTGGACGGCAATCACCCATTATCGGGCATGGCTCTGGTTTTTATCGCTTCCGTCACAGCGATACGACCGGCGACAGCGGCAGAGATCGCGGCCGGCGAAGCGCTTGGCGCTTGATCCATATATCCTGAAATATTGGAGTAACAGTTCATGGCCAGATGCACCAACTGCAACGCTCCCCTGCCGGACGGTTCCCTGCTATGCACCTACTGCGGTGACCGCAATGACGTTGACCTGAGGGGGATACATTACCATACCACCCACGCCCCGGATCTGCCCCGCACCTGCCCCCGTTGCTCGGTTAACCTGAAAACCATCAACCTGAATCTGAAAGGCACTTTTCTCGTCGAAAGGTGCGACCAGTGCCTGGGGCTGTTCTTCGATCCGGCCGAACTGGAAGCGCTGCTGGATGCCGCCGTCTCGAATGTGTTCCTGATAGACCGGGTCGGACTGGACGGCATTAACCTGAAGCGGCCGCCCGACCAGTATCCGGTCGCTTACATCAAATGCCCGGTCTGTGCACAGTTGATGAACCGGGTCAACTTCGGCGCCAGGAGCGGCGTCATCGTAGATCGCTGCAAGGATCACGGGCTCTGGCTGGATGGCGGGGAACTTCGGCATCTGATGGAATGGATGAAACTGGGCGGCAAACTCCTCGACCAGGAGCGGCAGGAACAGGCCAAAAAGGAAGAGCTAAAGCTGGAAAGGGAGAAACGGGAGAGCCTGGCGGGTTATCGGACCGAGCCCTCCACGTTTGACAGCTTCGGTGATCCGCTTTTGCGTTCCGATCCGGACCTGTTCGACATCATCTACAGCGCGATCCGGTTTTTTACAAAGTAATTTCTTCCGCTTCCCCGGGCCAGAACCTGCGCTGAAGCTCATCCATCAACGGTGCCAGGCTCTTGCGGTCGCGGGCCGAGACCGTCACGCTGTTCCGGGTCCTGGCAGACTGCCGTACCCTCAGAAAACCGACCATATCCTTCTTGCGCATCTCGTTCAGGAGATCGGCCTTGTTGTAAACCATCAGTTCCTGTTTGTCACCCAGTTCCAGTTCCTGCAGGATTGTGCGCACCTGTGCGATCTGGTCCTCGAAACGTGGATGCGATGAATCGACCACATGCAACAGCAGGTCGGCATCACGCAACTCCTCCAATGTCGCCTTG
>JAURXC010000098.1 GCA_030654645.1 Deltaproteobacteria bacterium
CAACTGTCATACACTGTTCTGGTCTGCCGGTGTGGCCGCTGCCGGTTTGGCGTCCGGACTTCCGGGCGTGGAGCTGGCCAGTGCCGGCCGGGTTGTGGTGCAACCAGATCTGAGCCTCAAGGGATATCCCGAGGTTTTTGTGATCGGGGACATGGCCAGCTTTGTTCAGGACGGCTCTCCATTGCCCATGATGGCACCGGTGGCCAGCCAGCAGGGTCGCTATGCAGCACGTGCGATAATGTCGCGCGAATCCGGAGGGCGAATCCCCCCTTTTCGTTATCTTGACAAGGGCGCCATGGCCACAATTGGCAGAAGTTCTGCCGTGGCAATCACGAATGGCTTCAAATTCAGAGGTTATCCTGCCTGGCTGGTCTGGCTGGTCTTGCACCTGTTTTATCTGATAGGATTCCGCAACCGCCTGGTCGTGATGATGAACTGGGCCCACTATTATTTTTCCCACGAACGTCAGGTGCGGCTCATTACAGCCGATAAACGCCGTTCGCAATCGTAGATAGTCCGTATTGATTCCAGATCGGCCGAATGAAACCGGCCCGATCTGTTAATCTTGACTTTTGCAGTCCAACTCTCGTACTATTAAACGCTTAACTATCTAAAGATTGGAGAAAATATGTTCAAGAGCGTCAACCTGTTTGTAGTGCTTTTGCTGATTTCGGTCTGTGTTCCGGTGACGTTAAGGGCCGAAAGCGTAAGCAGAGTGGTTGCTGTAGTCAACGGGGTTGACCTGTCCGAGGCTGACCTTAATCAGGAAATCAATACAATCATGCCGATGAGTCAGTCTTTCCACGGAAAAATTTCGGAAGAAAAGAGGATGAAGATTCGTTCTGATGCGATGAAGGTTCTGGTTGATTACGAACTGATGGCTCAGGATGCTCGCGGCAAGGGGATCAAGATTCCCCAGGAGGTGATTGATGGGGAGATGGCTAAGCTGGTAAAAAAATTCAAATCCAAAGAGGATCTGGAGGCGGCGTATAAAGGCGCCGGTTTCACAGACAAGACTTTTTTGCGAATCATGGAGCGCAGGCTGCTGGCGGAGAAAATTCATGCACTGGAAGTTGACGGCAAGGTTTCGGTGACTCCCGAGAAGCTAAAGAGCTACTACGATTCGAACATTTCCAAATACAATAAACCGGAAGAGTTCAGGGCCAGCCATATTCTGATAAAAGTTGATCCATCTTCCAATAAGGAAAAACGCCTGGCTTTGCGCGCCAGCGCGGATGCAATCATGAAAAGGCTAAAGGACGGAGAGAAGTTTGAGGAAATTGCAGTCAACGAGTCGGACGACGATTCAAAAAACAAAGGTGGTGATTTGGGCTATTTCCATGCCGGTCAGACCATTCCTGAATTCAACGATGCTCTCAACAAACTGAAAGTCGGCGAAACCAGCCCCGTTGTTGAATCCCTGTATGGTTTCCACATCATCAGGTTGACGGATAAACGGCCTGCACGTCAGATTCCGTTTGATGAGGTTCAGGATAAAATCAGGAAGGACTCGGTTGCAACTCAGAAAAAGAAACTGCAGGATGAATGGATGGACGGATTGCACAAAAAGGCTAAAATTATATTTCCCGGAGAAAAGTAACCGTTGAAAGCACTTGTAGTAATTCCAACTTACAATGAAAAAGATAATGTAGTCCGGTTGTCGTCCTCTGTCCTTGATCAGCATGCGGATATCCAGATACTTTTTGTCGACGATAACTCGCCTGACGGCACCGGCAAAATCATAGATGAGCTGGTGTCCGGCAACGAACGCATCCATGTCTTGCACCGGGCCGGAAAACTTGGCTTGGGCTCTGCATATCGTGAAGGTTTCAAGGCGGCGCTTTCAATGGGCGCTGATTATATCATTGAAATGGACGCGGACTTTTCGCACGATCCCGGCGTGCTTCCCGAGTTTCTTAACGCCATGCAGACCAGTGATCTGGTGATCGGTTCGCGCTATCTAAATGGTGTGAGTGTCGTTAACTGGCCGATCAGGAGATTGATTCTAAGTTATTTCGCTAGTGTTTATACCCGTTGGGTTACCGGTTTGCAGCTAAGGGATTGTACCAGTGGCTTCAAATGTTTCCGCAGATCCTCGCTCGAAGCCATGGATCTGGACAGTGTCAAATCAGACGGTTATTCGTTTCAAATCGAAATGAACTACCGCTGTATGGAAAAGGGACTACGCATTATGGAAATCCCGATAATTTTCATTGACCGACATGCAGGGAGCTCAAAAATGTCCCGCCGAATCGTCCGGGAAGCTGTGATAATGGTCTGGAAGCTGCGTTTGCAAACTATATTTTCATCACTGTGGAGGAAGTAAATCGTTTATGTCACACGATATATGGTCGATTGTTCTGTTGGTTGGACTTGCTGGTTGGATCGCTTCCAGTATCATGCTGATGTTCAGAGCCTTTCCTGAAAGAGACGTTTTTAATTCCTCAGCCGGTGTTCACTGGGGCGGCGCGGCGGTTGTTTCGTTTGTCGTGTGGGTAGTTGGAATGCTCAATGCATGAGTGATTTTGTGAAAGAAAAATCATCAGTGTTTCGCATGCTGCGGATAGCCATGCTTGCCTTGCTGATTGCCGCTTCCGTCAGCGGATGCGCATCCGTAAAAATGAAGGATGCCGACTGGCATGACAGCCGCTTGGATATGGTGTGGCCGCAGCCGCCGGAGAAGGCCCGTATCAGGCTGCTTAAAGTTATCCGTGGAGCTAAGGATGTGGTCGAGGCTCCGACCGGTTCCATCGGCAAGATGCTGGAACTTATTGTCGGAACCAGAGAAGATTATCTGGAATTTTTCACTCCGCAGTGCATTGCCGCGGATGGAGACGGCCTGATCTATATTGCCGATCCATCGGCAGGTGTGGTGCATGTCTACAATCTGGCCGACAAGGAAGTCGGCTATATATTTAAAGCCGGTGACAAGAAACTTGTGCGTCCGGTTGGTGTCGCTCTTGACGACAAGCGCAACCTGTATGTGACCGATTCCCAGCTGGGATCGGTATTCAAAATGCGGCAAGACGGTTCTTTTCTGGCTGAGCTGGACGGTCGTGGGAAACTCAAGAGTCCAGCCGGCATTGCGATAACTTCCACCGGTAAGAAAATTGTTTCCGATTTGCAGGCGCGCAAAATATTCGTTTTTGGCGCCGATGACTCATTGCTGCAGGAACTTCCCGGTTCTGATTTCAGCGGTGAACTGCGGATGCCGGTTTATGTGTCCGTTGACAAAAATGACAATATCTATGTTACCGATACAATGAACTTCACTCTCAGAATGTTTGATTCATCCGGACGGTATCTTCGCAGTATCGGCCAGATCGGCGACAGTCCCGGATCATTTGCGCGGCCCAAGGGGGTCGCCGTTGAC
>JAURXC010000105.1 GCA_030654645.1 Deltaproteobacteria bacterium
GTCAACCTTGTCGGATTCATAATCCTCGGCAACCACGCCGATGGCGTCGGCCTTGATCCTCAGGTTCGAATCCTTGGTCACGAATATGGCCTGCATATCCGGGAAACGTTCCTTGATGTCAAGCGCAACGGCCAGGATGCGATTGTCGCCGTTATCGACCCGCAGATCGACCGGCAGGTTTTTGAAATGTTTTTCGGTAAACAGCTCAACCCGCAGCGTCCCGCCACCGGGCATGGAAACACCGGACGCCAGCGAGCCTTTTTCACGCATGGCATCGAGAATCCTGGAAACCATGCGCGCGTTGCGGCCGGTTTCGTTCATGTCCTTCTTAAAACGGTCAACCTCTTCAATAACCGTGATGGGGATGATGATGTTGTTGTCCTGAAATTTGAAAAGTGATTGGGGGTCGTGCAAAAGCACGTTGGTATCAAGTATGAAATTCTTCACGGACAGCCTTTCTGTGGGAGTTGGGAGATGATGAGACGGTAACGTCGGCACTACTTTTCAATGATCTGAACGGTCATTCCATCAGTCTTGCCGAGCAGTTTGATCCAGACCGCGCGGTTACGGTATTTGGCGTCAAGAATGACCTCGCCATCCTTGTTGATGGCCGAGAGAACGCTTTCCGGTGAATCGTTGACGGTAAAGTAGGTATAAATACCGGTTTTGTACAGGTCCTCCTTGGTAAACGGTCTTTCAGGGGGCAGGGAACAGGCTGCACAGACAACTATTGAAAACAACAAAGCAATCAGCAATTTCACGTGGCAACTCCTTTTCGATCCGCCAATTCTACATCGATTCCTTGATTTTACCGACGCATTGTACAACGGCATCGGAAAAAAATGCAATCTCTTCCGAAGTGCTCGACCATCCCGGGCTCATGCGGAGTGTGCCTCCCGGCAGAGTGCCGATGGTGCGGTGGGCCAGCGGTGCACAGTGCAGTCCGGCACGCACCGCGATATCGAAGCCGTAATCCAGTTCCGCAGCCAACAGGGACGCGTCAACCCCCTCGACGTTAAAAGAGAGTACCGCGCCGCGCCTCTCCGGATCACCCGGCCCATAGATTTTTACTCCAGGAATCAACCCCAGCAGTCTTGCGGCCTGGTTGACCAAAGAGTGTTCGTGCTGAAATATGGTGTCTATGCCGCGATCCAGTATGAATTCAATTCCGGCTTTCAACCCGGCAATTCCGGGCAGGTTATGGGTTCCGGCCTCATAGCCGTCCGGCATCATCAGCGGCTGCTCCAGGGAGGTGGAACTGGTACCGGTTCCACCTTCGAAGATCGGCTTTAGTTCGATATGCGGCGCAACATACAACAGACCGGTACCCGGTGGTCCCAAAAGCCCTTTATGCCCGGGAGCGGCCAGAAGGTCGATTCCGCTCGATACGACATCGATATCGATATAACCGGCGGACTGGGCCGCATCCACCAGAAACATCGCACCGGCCTTACGGCAGATCGTGGCTATCCGATCGATCGACTGGATCGCACCGCAGACATTGGAGATATGCCCCACGGCAATCATGCGGGTATCCTTACGCACAAACCGCGCTATTTGATCCGGGTCCACCAGTCCCTCCGGCCCGGCATCGACAATGGTGACATCCACCCCGTCACGTCCGAGGGCATGCAGCGGACGCAAAAGTGAATTATGCTCCATGCTGGTCGTGATCACATGATCGCCCGACTTGAGTGTCCCGTGCAGCGCCAGGTTGAGAGCCCCGGTAGCATTGTGGGTAAAGATTATCCGCGATGAATCCGGTATGGAAAAGAGCCTGGCTACGGCCTCGCGAGCCATGAACATGATCCGGCCCGCTTCCAGCGAACGGTGATGTCCGCCGCGCCCCGGAGATGCGCCGACCTCCCGCATGGCGTGAATTACCGCCTGGTAAACCTTTTCAGGCTTGGGAAACGATGTTGCTGCATTGTCAAGATATACGGACATTTACAACTCTCCAAAAACGGGCATGGCACGGACCGGGGTAGTCACCGGAGAAAAGCGGGTTTTTCATTCAACCATGGGAATATATGTACGCTGCCGGAACGCGGGTCACGCGCGGAATCATGTATCTTTTGTGAAATGGCGGAAGAATCGGCGCTCCCCCACCAGTTCAGCAATGCGCCGATATCCTCACGGCCGGCATTGTATAGATTAAATCCTTTATTCGCTTCGAAAGCGTTACCCCACAAAAGCGCACGCCCATCCTCCAGGCGCAACGCATCCTTGCCGTTATTGAAGAACCGGCAGCGGTTCACCTTTATCCGTGCCCCCGTCAGGTGGAGCGCGGTTTCACGGTTAGCGTTAAAAGAGGTTGCCACAATCTGCCCTTCGCCCCCCTTGAAACTGGCTCCGTTCCCGTTTCCGGACAACTCGCCGGAAGTCATCCTGATGCGGCAATCATCCGCCAGTATCCCGTACTGCTGGTTATTCCGTATTTGCAAGGACGAGACGTTGGCCGCCGAACGGTTCATCACAATTCCGCGTTTGCAGTCGGCAACAATTACATCCGCAGAATCAAGCTCGCTGTCGTGCATCTCGATCCCGGTTTCTGACTCGGAAACTGATCCGCCTGCCATCTGTACAACCGCATCCCGCATCAGAAAACCGGTGTGTGACCTGCTGACCGCAACATTCTTGAGGCTGACGGTCGAAAACCGCGCTTCGATGGCCGAATTCGCGTATTCGATCCGGCAATGCTCCAGTTGATTGCGTTTCTCGCTGGATACGAGCGATATCCCGCCCCAGTCTCCACGAGCAGGCCTTTTGCGATCCGATGTCATCACAACCGGGCTATCGATGGTTCCAACGGCAATAATCCGCCCCTGAACGACCAGTCGCGCCGCATTGTTGCCGGCCCCAACGGCGGCAAACCTGATTATGGCACCAGGCTCGATCCGTAGCGTCGCCTGCGGGGCAACGACAAGATACCCCTTGATCAGCACGCTGCCCTTAAGAACAGTATCTTCCGTCAGGACGACCCTGTCATGAACAACCGCAGCACTATCGTTTGACACACCGGAATCGTTACTGGCGGGTTCTTCATGCGCGGCAACACCTGGTGTCCGCGCCGGTTCCAGCGGGATAATCAGCGCCGGCCTGATTGTGGGAAGGACCTGATCTGCGGTGGCGGGAACAGGAATAAACTTGTTATTGCTTGATGATGGCTCACGTTCAAGCGAATGCTTTACACATCCACCTGTCACAAAAACCAACATGCACAAAAATGCAAATACGACCCGGAAATACTTCACGCATAAACTCCAATTGAAATCAATAAAGCTCTAACACAAATCACGCAACGATGTAAATTTAATGTTGACTCCTTGCTGTTATAGAACGCCGGATAACCGCAGCCCGATGATATTATGTGCTTTCAGGAGTTTAGGATATTTCAAAATAAATATGTTGACAGGGCATATATGTTGTGGTTTATTTTCACGCCTCCACAAAATATGGTGGTTTAATACTTGCTAATCAAACCATAGTCAATCTTTCAATATCTATATGTTTTTTAAAACCAAGGAGATTATATGAAAAAGAACAGTGCACTGGCCGCCCTTCCCAACCTGTCCAAAAATGCCGCTACCGTGCTTGAAAAGCGCTATCTGCGCCGTGACGCCACCGGTAAGGTCCTAGAAACCCCTGCCGACATGTTCCGCAGGGTTGCGGATACGATAGCGGCTCCGGATAAAAAGTTTGACAAGAAGGCGGATGTGGCTGCCCTGTCCGACACCTTTTACAATATGATGACCTCTTTCGAATTTCTGCCGAACTCTCCCACGCTGATGAATGCCGGCCGACCTCTGGGACAGCTCTCGGCCTGTTTTGTGCTGCCGGTGGGCGACTCGATGGAAGAGATTTTTGACGCGGTAAAGTACACCGCGCTGATTCACAAATCAGGCGGCGGCACCGGTTTCTCGTTTTCCCGCCTGCGCCCGGCCAACGATGTGGTCAGCTCCACCACCGGCATCTCCAGCGGCCCGCTCTCGTTCATGCGCGTGTTTGACATCGCAACCGAAACCATCAAGCAGGGCGGCACCCGCCGCGGCGCAAACATGGCCATCCTCCGGGTGGATCATCCCAACGTGATGGATTTCATCATGTGCAAGGCCGATCAGAAGCATCTCAACAACTTCAACATCTCGGTCGGCCTGACCGAACAGTTCATGCAGGCTGTCGAGCGGGACGAGGAATACAACCTGATCAACCCGCGCGACAAGAAAATCTGCGGAACCATGAACGCCCGCAAGGTGTTCCAGCGCATAGTCAAACAGGCCTGGGAAAACGGCGAGCCGGGCATCGTGTTCCTTGACCGCCTCAACCGGGATAATCCAACCCCCCACGTGGGCGAGATCGAATCGACCAACCCCTGCGGCGAGCAGCCGCTGCTCCCTTATGAATCCTGCAACCTGGGTTCAATCAACCTGGGAGTATTCGTCAAGGACGGCGCCATCGACTGGAAGAAACTGCGCGAGACCATCCACAACGCGGTCCACTTCCTGGACAACGTGATTGAAGCCAACAACTACCCGCTGCAGCAGATTCACGACATGACCCACGCCAACCGCAAGATCGGCCTGGGGGTCATGGGATGGGCCGACATGCTGATCCTGCTGGGCGTGCCCTACAGCTCCGACGAAGCGGTCAAACTCGGCAAGAAGGTGATGAAGTTCATCAACGACGAGGGGCACCTGGCATCCCAGGAACTGGGCAAGAGCCGCGGCTCATTCCCGAACTTCAAGGGATCGATCTTCGACAAGAAAGGCGCTCCGCCACAGCGCAACGCGACTGTCACCACCATCGCCCCCACCGGCACCATTTCGATCATAGCCAACGCGTCATCCGGCGTGGAGCCGCTCTTTGCCGTTTCCTACATCCGCACAGTGATGGACAAGAACGTGATGGTGGAAGTCAACCCGATGTTCGAGAAGATCGCCAAGGAGCGCGGCTTCTATTCGGAAACCCTGATGCAGAAAATCGCCGAGCACGGCACCGTCCACGACATTCCCGAGATACCGGCCGATGTTCGCAACATCTTTGTCACGGCCCACGACATTTCTCCGGAAAACCATATCCAGATGCAGTCAGCCTACCAGCTCTACACTGACAACGCGGTATCCAAAACGGTGAACTTCCCCAACACCGCCACTATCGATGATGTGGAAAAAGTTTACATGATGGCCTACGAAACCGGCTGCAAGGGCGTCACGATCTATCGCGACGGCTCCCGCGACGAGCAGGTGCTCACCACCGCCAAAAAAGAGGAACCGGTTGTGGTCGCGGCGCCGGCCACGGTCGAGGACGACAAGAAATCCATCAAGCGCGACCGCCCCAAATCGCTCAAGGGCTGCACCCACCAGATGCAGACCGGCTGCGGACCGCTCTATATCACCATCAACGAGGACTCAAACGGACTGTTCGAGCTCTTTACCACGATGGGCAAGGCCGGAGGTTGCGCGGCTTCCCAGAGCGAGGCGATCGGCCGCATGGTGTCGCTGGCATGGCGCAGCGGCATCCAGGCCCGCCAGGTAGTCAAGCAGCTCCTGGGCATCTCCTGCCACTGCCCGTCCGGATTCGGCGACAACCGCGTGCTCTCATGTGCCGATGCGGTGGCAAAAGCGATCCAGAACCACATGATCGACAACGGCTACGATATCAACACGGAAGTAGCCAAGCAGGACCGCGGCGCCTGTCCCGAGTGCGGCGGTATCGTCGAGCACGAGGGCGGCTGTTCGGTCTGCCACGTCTGCGGCTATTCCGAATGCGCATAAGCTGAATAAAGTTCATACCATGTAAAAGGCCCCCTTCCGGCAATAGCGGAAGGGGGCCTTTTACATTACTGATAAAAAAATCAAGGATCAGACGCTCAGCATCTCCTCGTTCAGGCCCAGATCGTTAACCGGCCCCATCACTTCAAGGTGCAGACAGTCACTCCTGAACAACTGCCGCGAAACTCTCAGGATATCCTGGCTACTGACCGCATCGTAATTAGCAAGGACATCCTCTATGGTTTGCTGGTAATGGAAGTAGATCTCGTTCTTGGCCAGCCTGGTCATCAGGTTGTCACTGCTCTCAAGCGACATGAGCGTTTTCCCCTTCAGCTGCTCTCGGGCGGAGTCCAGTTCATCCTGTGGCACCTCTTCGCTTGCCATCCGCGACAACTCGCCGCAGGCGATATCGATGACTTCGCGACAGCATGCTTTTTCGGTGCCGGAGTGGATCACCATGGCGCCGCTGTCGGCATGTGAGATCAGGTAAGCGTACACCGAATAGGCCAGCCCCTTCTTCTCCCGCACCTCCTGGAACAGCCGTGAGCTCATGCCTCCCCCCAGTATTGTCACCAGCAGGAACAGGGCGTAACGGTCGGGATGGTCGTGACTCTGACCGGGAGTTCCGAGACAGATCAGGGCCTGCTCCATCTCGCGCTCGGTGAGATTAAGAACCTTGGAGCGGTTTGCCGTAATATCGTATGGTTCAGGCTGCCAACTTGAAGTTATGGATGAAAAAAGTGGTTCCATGATCGCGACCACTTCTTCGTGCCGGAGATTGCCGGCTGCCGCGATGATGATGTCCTGAGGGCGGTAACGGCTCTCCTTGTGAGACAGAATCGCTTCACGCGAAAGGTTTCCGATTGTGTCCGCGGTGCCCAGAACCGGCATACCCAGCGTCTGCCCCTGCCAGTAATTCAGATGAAAACGGTCATGAATGAACTCGTCGGGAGTGTCTTCGCGCATCTTGATTTCCTGCAGAATGACCTTGCGTTCGCGTTCGATCTCATCAGCCGGAAAAGTCGAGCAGAGGAAAATATCGGCCAGCAGGTCGGCGGCACGCGGCAGGAATTTTGCCAGAACCTTGGCGTAATAGCAGACATACTCATGGCCGGTGAAGGCATTCAGGACTCCGCCAATGGAATCGATTTCGCGGGAGATCTGACGAGCGGTGCGACGGTCGGTGCCCTTGAAGAGCATGTGCTCGATAAAGTGCGCCACACCGTTGTTTTCAGGGGATTCGTGACGGGTGCCGTTGGCCACCCAGATGCCGGTGGTGACCGTGTGCATGTGGTCAACACGCTGGGTCACAACCCGTACACCGTTTTTTAAAGTAGTTGTTGTTATCATGGCTGCAAGCATACCCGGATTTTTTAATTATTCAACAGCAAACCGGTTTTTTTATTCACATCATCTTGTGCTTCTTTCGGACCGGGAGAGAAATCTCCCGGTTTTTCTTTGCACTATCACGAAGCTTATCTGTTGGAAAAGCATCGGCCAGCGGGTATGATGGCGCATCTATTTCAAGCAAAGGAGAGTGCGGAAATGACGGCATGGTTACTGTATCTTGCCCTGGGCGCGTTTGCGGGGGTACTGGCCGGTCTGCTGGGTGTCGGCGGCGGGATCGTGATTGTGCCGATACTGACCTTCATCTTCAGCGCTCAGGGGCTGCCGGCTGACCACATCCTGCACCTGGCGCTCGGCACTTCGCTGGCCAGCATCATGTTCACCTCGGTCTCCAGCCTGCGCGCCCACCATGCCCGGGGAGCGGTGGAGTGGCGGGTCGTGCGGCGCATCTCCCCAGGGATCCTGGCCGGCACCTTTTTCGGCTCCTGGGTCGCGGCCCAGCTGTCCACCAGTTTTCTGAAGGCGTTCTTCGTGGTCTTCCTATACTACGTCGCGACCCAGATGCTGCTCAACATCCGGCCTAAACCGCATCGGCAGCTGCCCGGCGCCACGGCCATGTTTGGTGTCGGCGGCCTGATCGGCGGCGTCTCCAGCCTGGTCGGCATCGGCGGCGGCAGTATGTCGGTGCCTTTTCTGGTCTGGTGCAACGTGGCCATGCACAACGCGATCGGCACCTCGGCCGCAATCGGTTTTCCGATCGCGCTGGCCGGCGCCGCCGGCTACCTGGTCAATGGCCTGGCGGTGAACCTGCCGCCAGCCACACTCGGTTACATATACCTGCCAGCCCTGATCGGTGTGGCGGCGGCCAGCATCGTCACCGCCCCGCTGGGCGCAAGACTCGCCCACAGCCTGCCGATCGGCGGACTGAAGAAGATCTTCGCGCTGCTGCTGATAGTGATGGGAACCAAGATGCTGCTGAGCCTGTTTTAGGAACACCTGCCGAAATGCAGATAAAAATGGCCGGAATCATCAAACCCGGCCACTCTACATCCAACAACACCACTTGTATCTGTGACAGTTTAGTCCAGCCGCTGACGATACGCATTCAGCAGGCGGGCATCCTCGGCATAGGTTACCGGATAGATGAACGGTACCGTTTGAGGGTTCATATCGGCATCAACGTTCCTGAAGGTGAACAGGCAGGAGTTAGAAAGCGCCTTGTCGCCACCGGTACGGCTGAAACGCTCGATGTCAGACTGCACTGCAATGGTGGTTTTACCGGTGTAGACGACCCTGGCGATAAATTTCAACTGGTCACCCAGCAGCACCGGCTGGTTAAAGTTGATGCGGTTCACCCGGCACGGCACGGCCCTGATGGATGGGACCATCTCGGCGGCAATAGCTGCCAGTTCGTAAGCCTTCCGGATCAGATAACCGCCGAAAATGGTCTTGGGAACGTTTTCCTGTTCGGGATAGGCACGGCAGGTTGATTCCAGTACAAGATTCCTGGCGCGAAGACCGCTGAACCCCTCGGATTCCTGTTCCTTGTGCAGTTTCTTGAGGAACAGGTACTCATCCAGCGACGGCATCTGTTCGGCCTTCGCCAAACCTTCCCGATAGTCCTGGCGACGCTTTTCCGCCTTCTGATACCGCTTCAGATCCACTTGCTGTTCGTACCGTAGCGGCGGCAAGCTGAGGCTCTTGGCTTCACCACAGTCCGCGGAACGTGCCACCATTGTGAAATAACAGCTGGCCAGATGACTCGATCCGGCTCCCAGGCACTCGACCCGGATGCCGACCTCCATCGAAGATTTGCCGACATGGTTGATCTGGGCCGAAAACACCAGGTCATGATTCGTATCGGCCGGATTTCTCAAGACAATGTTATCAACGGCAGCGGTCACCACCCGTGCATCGGGATAGAATCTGTGAACGTATGCCAGCGCGGTGTTTTCGGCCACTTTGTCCAGTGTTTCAAGCAGTTTGCCGAACCTGATGTTGCCGACCATCTGGGTGTCACGCGCCAGAAAGCGCCTGGCCAACACCGGATCGGTCGAAAACGACAGAACATGGATATACCTGGTGTCATGTGGGGCCAATAACTCGGCGGCGGTTCCGGTTGCAACAAGTTTGGTCATGGATTTGCACTCCTTTACTGGTAATAATATAGCCTTTGAAAAATAAAAGCCACAGGGCCGAGACCCTGTGGCATGTACGTGATGATATCGCGCCGGTGTTAAAAGGCGTAGATAAACTTGAACCAGAGGTTGTCGCCCTGCGGGCGATTGTAGGTCTCAGTTTCGAAGAGGTATTTGATGCTGAAACTCATGTTTTTGTAGTCGTACTTGAGGGCCG
>JAURXC010000111.1 GCA_030654645.1 Deltaproteobacteria bacterium
CTGTGCCCGGCGCCGGTGCGCTGCCACCCGAGAATCCCGCGCTGACCTGGGACTGCAACGCAAGTACGGCGGCAAATGAGGTCTATTGCAGCCGTTGCCACAGTATCCATCAACCGGTTCTGCCCGCTGCCGAGCTTGCCAGGATGAAGCCGCTGCTGCGCATGGCCAACGACCGGGACCAGATGTGCCTGGACTGCCACCGCCAGCGGAACACTACCGACCATACCAAAGGCACCCACCCGGTCAACGTCGGCTTCACCGACCCGGCCTCGCTGGCCATCAGAAAACCGGACGAATTCAGGAACCCGCCGCTCAGCGGCAACCCCTCCAACCCGACCGCGGCGATGAAGCTGATCGACGGCACGGTGCTGTGCAGCACCTGCCACGGAGTTCACCACACCGACGGAAGCAGCGAGACTTTCGACAGCTTCACCAGCAGCCTGACACCTTCGGCCGGTTACCTGCTCCGTAGCGACCTGCGCGGAGCCGACGCCGGGAAGCTGAACATCTGCACCAACTGCCACGTCAAGCCCAACCACGACAAGAAGGGGCAGAACATCCAGTGCGCCGACTGCCACGCCGGGCACGTGGATACCGCCGACGGCAGCATCCCCAACGTCTACCTGATCCGGCGCTTCATGAACATCTCCACCAGCCACGGCAAGGTAACAAGCAGCCCCGCCTTCTACCAGTACACCGGCAGCCGCCGGAACTGGAACAGCAGCGACCCGGCCAGGCCCGGGGTCTGCCAGGCCTGCCACGCGATCCCGCTGGAGGGTTACCCCGCCGACCATGCCGTCAAGGACAACGCGGCGGTCTGCATGAAATGCCACAACCACAAAAACACCTTCTCCCACGGCTCCGGGGGAAGTGGTGACGGCTGCGAAGGGTGCCACGGACACAGCGCCGGTTACGAATACGATCCCGGCAGCACCAGCCTGGGCAGGGGCACCTGGAAGAGCCACGCCACCCACACCCAACTCGACGGCGGCAACGCCAAGGGACCCGGCGTCGCCTGTGGCGCCTGCCACGACACCAATAGTTTTCCGTTCTTCAAATCGGGTAAGGACAGCAACGGCGACGGGAAGTTCAACCTGGCCGAAACCGATGTCTGCGATATCTGCCACAGCCCGGGCGGCGCCTACGATGGTGTCAACGACGCGGCTTACGGCGCCAAAACCAACTGGAAGAACAGCATCTACAATACCGACAACAGCCTGAAACCGGGCATGGAGAGGTGGTGCGCCTCGTGCCATGACGAGGAACCGTCGGTAATCCAGGGTGTCAGCGCGCCGAATGTCGTCGGCGACGAGGACGGCTCATACGTCTATGGCAGCGGCTGGGGTTACTACAAGACCGGCCACGGCTTGCCGGCCAGCAGCTATTACCCGGCCAGTGGAGGCGTCACCGCCGGCGCCGGGGTGGAATGCGCCGGTTGCCATGATTTTTCATCAAGGCACATAGACGGCAATGCGAGAACCTTTGACGACGGCGGCAGTTCCAGTACCAAACCGAGTGCCTATCGCCAGGGCTATCGCCTCAGTCTGGTCGGAGGCCAGGAACCGATGTTGGTGCCGTGGCCGCAAAACGTTTCCAACACCGCGGACAGCTACCGTTTGTGCGCCGGCTGCCACTCACCCGGACCGTATGTCAACTCCTCCGACACTAACACCAATCTGAAAACCGACGGGATCAACCGGCACGCATACCATCTTTCATCGAATACCCTTTCCTTTGCCGCCGACTGGAACGGCGGCAATACCAGCCGCATGACCTGTGTGGTTTGCCACAACGTGCACGGCTCCACCCGCCTGGCCATGGTGCGGGACGGCAAACTGACCGGTCGTGAGCCGGGCCTGATGATCTGGTACAACAACGATGCCATCGTCTACAAGAACACCGCCAGACCAGATCCGCCCGACCCGCAGAACCTGCCGCTTTCAGCCAGTACCGGCACGCTCTGGCGCGGGCTGACCTCGGCCAACCTCTGCTCCCACTGCCATGGCAACAACAATACGACCCCCGAGTACCGGACCCCCTTCCAGAACGTGGCCCAGGCCCCGTCCCTGACCTGGACCGGCGAGACCGGCTATGCCTACGACGGAGTCAGCCCTGACAATGGCTCCGAATCCGCCCCCTTCCGGTTCCGGGTAAAATACAGCCATGCCAACAATGCGGCGCCGGTCGGGATTCAGGTCTGGGTGGACAGAAACGATGATGGCGACTACGACGAGGCCGGCGAGAAAATCGATCTGGTAGCGGTCGCCGGACAGGATAATAACCATACCGACGGCCGGATCTTCTCGGCAACGGTGCTGCTGGCCAAAGCCGGCGACAATTCCCTGCGTTACCGCTTTCATGCCTCGGACGGCATCAATGAGGCCGGCGGGGCACCCACGGCCGACTCATCGCTGTGGCTGCTGAATGAGGCTCCGCAACTTTCCTGGACCGGTGAAAGTGGCTACTTAAGTGCGGGCGTCAACCCGGAACGGGGCGGCAGCGGCGCCTCCTTCGAATTCCGGGTCAAGTACACGGACCTCGACAACGAGCCTCCCGCAACGATCCAGGTCTGGGTAGATCAAAACGACAACGGCATATACGAGCCGGGCGAAAAACACTCCATGAGCTCGGTCAGCCCCGGCGACAACGACTATGGCGACGGCAAGCTTTACTCAAAATCCCTGGCCCTGACCCGCACCGGAGACGGCAACCTCAATTATCGCTTCCATGCCGGCGATGGTTCCACCGATGCCGTCGGCGCGCCGACTCAGAACATGGAGGTAATCGTCAACACCACGACCAATACCCCGCCGACCCTGGACTGGGAAGCCGGACCCTGCCGTAGCGAAGGGGTCAAGCCGGTCATGGGCGCCAGGAATGCCGACTTCAGCTTTACGATCAGGTACGGAGATGCCGACAACCGCTGCCCTTCGCCCGGCGCCATCCAGGTCCTGATTGACGAAAACGATAACGGCACTTATGAAAGTGGCGAAAAGTACAACTTGTCTGAAGTTGATCCTGGCGATACCAACTGCGCCGACGGCAAGCTCTACGACCTTACGCGCCCGATCGTCTTCTCAGGGGACGGTCTGCTGATGTATCGTTTCCAGGCCTCGGACGGCAGCGACGCGGCCACCGGTCCGGCCACCAACGACGCTTTCTTCACCGTGGTGGATACCGATTACAAGGTGCGCCCGGCAGGGGGCAGCGGTTGGTACGGGACGATCCAGGCGGCCATCAACGCCCGCAACAGCGCCCATACGGTCCTGGTTTACGAGGGGACCTATAACGAGAACCTGACCTTCGACAACATCAACGACCATTACACCACGGTCCGCTCGGTCTGCGGGCCGGAGAGCACCACGATCAAAGGCACGACCAGCCCGGTCTATTTCATGGGCAACAAGTCGTCGCTGCTCGACGGCTTCACGATCACCGGCGGAACCTATTCCGGGGTGTTTATCAACGGCGCCACTCCCACGATCAATAACTGCATAATCCGTAACAACAGCAATAACGGCAGTGGCGGAGGGGGAATCTATATCACCAATGCCGCCTCCAGGATGACGCTTTCCAACTCCGAGATTCATTCCAACACAGCCGCCAACGGAGGCGGCATCCTGTTCAACAGCGGCAGTTCCCATATCGTCAGCAATACGGTCATCCGTAACAATACGGTCACCGGAAACGGCGGAGGAATGTTTGTGCAGAACGTCGGCTCCTCGTCAAACTTTACCGGAATTACCGTCAAAGATAATTCCGCCGGCGGAAACGGCGGAGGCATGTACTTCAACGCCGCAGCGCCGATAATCAACCGGGCCGAGATCCGCGGGAACCGCGCCGGCGGAAACGGCGGAGGCCTGTCGCTGACCGGCTCCGAAAGCCAGCTTAGCCTTACAAACGGGATTGTTGCCGGCAATTATGCCGGCACCACCGGGGGGGGAGGAATCTGCAGCAGCGCCCGGCCGATCGTGCTTGCCAACTGCACCCTGGCCGACAACATCGCAGGCAATACCGGCCAGGGAGGCGCAATCTACAACAATTCCGGCTCGGTCACCGCCAGAAACTCCATTTTCTGGAACAACTCGGCCGGCGCCTCAACGCTGCCCGGACATGAAATCTTCTGCAACGGCCTGAACCTGACGGTTGAAAATTCGATCTTCGACTCCTCGGCCCGCTATTTCAGCCGCACCAATGCCGCACTGACGACCAGCTTCAGCAATAACATCGCCAGCGATCCGCTCTTCGTGGGAGGTTCACCTGCCGATTACCACCTCCACTCCGATTCACCCGCCATCGACCGGGCCAGCACGGCCTATGCTCCGCCAAACGACATCGACGGGCAGGTCCGCCCCCATGACCAGCCCGGGCTCAACGATGGAATCGATGTCTACGACATGGGAGCGGACGAGTACCTGCCCTGACTCGAATATTGGCATGTTAGATTGAACAGTCGGCAATTCTCGGATATGCAGTTCACATTCAGACCGTGTTTAAGCGATATCAGGGACATTTCGTTATTACAAGACAACGGATGTCCCTGATTCTTTTTCTGATTTCAATGAGTTTTGAAGTCTCATCCCCGAGGCAGCGGTTCGCGCCGGTAGCTGACGTTCAGAGTCAGCTTTTTTTGTTGATATAATCTGGCTCATGAGATAAGTTAAAATAAGATTTTTTATTGTTGTTCGGAATTTGCTATGCATGGCCAACGAATGGGTCGGTCATTTCGCGTTATTTATCTTCTTTAGATGGAACTCCGGATAATTCAATGCTGTCTCAAGCCATCAACTCATAAACTGTTTTTCCATAACACTCGGAGAGTCCCGACTCTGACCCGCGACAATCACCGGATTCCGACACGTGGGTATGTATCCAAATGTACGCAGTCAGCTGTCGGCGGGGAAACCGAATCATCCGCCAAACGGGATCGAAGAGCAGATCAACCTGTCAATGAGCAGAGATCAAGCCGGACATGACCAAGTTTTTTACGGTTTTCTGACTGGCCCGACCGGGGGAGTGTCTATGAAACAGCAGATAACTCGATATATCGTATTCTTCGCTTTGCTTGCCTTTTCGCTCCCGGTGGCCGATGCCGCCATGCAGTGTAGTGGCTGTCATGGGACAACAACACCGGTCGATTACCGCCCCCTGGATGAAGCCAGCCGTAATCCGGCCACCGGCGGTTTTCAGGGCAACCATCGCACCCACATGGATGCACCGGCGGCTCCTTCCGCATGCGGCACCTGCCACCCGGGCAGCCCGACATACATATCCGGTCACCGCGATGGAAAAATCAAGGTTTCATCCCGCATTAACAACTCGCCGCTTACCACAACCTATAAAAACAGCACCAGTGCCTTCAGCCAGAGCGCAACGCCCGCACAGGGAAGCTGCAATTACGTCAATTGCCACTTTGAAAACGTAACTCCGATATGGGGCAGCAACCCGGCCGCAACATCCTGCACGACCTGCCATACAACACCCCCCAACGGTGGTTCGAGCGGCGCCGCCGGAAGCCACTCCAAACATGCCCAGTATTTTCCCGGCACAGCCAACTGCCTGAAATGCCACGCTAACAATACCAGCTTTCAGCATGCCACCAGCGCCGGAAACCGCAATCTGGCCATCAGCTTCGCCGCC
>JAURXC010000117.1 GCA_030654645.1 Deltaproteobacteria bacterium
CCGGCTTGGCGCTGTTACTGTTCTTGCCGCTCCGCTCCGCGCTCAGATCCAGTCCGGCCAGGCGCACTACCTGTCCCTGGTTTTGAAACCGGAAGGGGTTGCCGATTGGGACGGAAAGAGGGACGGTGTTATCTATTTATCTATTGGCTGAATTAGAAAAATAAATAACAGCGTCCCTCCAGATATCCCTCCAGATATCACAAGAGACGGCCGAACCAGATTAAGCACAAGAATACACTATTGCAGATACTGGCGCCGGCCGTTCTGCCGTGAGTGTATTATTTAGGGAGAAAATCATGGAGGTTGGAGAGAAAACCCGCCGCTGGTTCCTGGTGCTCGGTGCGCTTTTTCTGCTGGTCTGGGCGGCCCTTGCCATAGCACCTCTCGACCGCAAGGACTGGGCGTTGGAGAACGCCCTCGTCATCTTCATCGTGCCGGTGCTGGTTCTGTCCCGAAAGAAGCTCCCACTCTCGCGCATTTCCTATACAGCCATCTTCATTTTTCTCTGCCTCCATGAGGTAGGCGCCCACTACACATACGCCAAGGTCCCCTATGATGCATGGTTCAGCAACCTGACCGGTTCCACCCTCAACGGGCTCCTTGGCCTTGAACGCAACCACTTCGACCGGCTCGCTCATTTCTCTTTCGGTGTTCTTCTCTCCTATCCGATCCGCGAGGTCTTTCTGCGGGTGGCGGACGTGCGTGGTGTGTGGGGCTATTACCTGCCCCTTGACGTGACGATGGCTACGTCCATGCTCTTCGAGTTATTCGAATGGGGGGCGGCGGAACTGTTTGGTGGCGACCTCGGGGTGGCATACCTGGGGACACAGGGGGATGTGTGGGACGCCCACAAGGACATGGCGTTGGCCATGCTCGGTGCGATCATTGCCATGCTCCTGACGGCGGCGATCAACGCTTACCTGCAGCGGGATTTTGCTCGGGATTTGGCTGAGAGCTTGCGGGTGAAGCGGCAGGCCCCCCTCGGCGAAGAGGAGATTGCCAAGATGTTGCAGGAGCGACGCAAGGAGTAATAGAGGGTCCTAGAGGGACGCTGTTAATCCGCTCCAGACCCTGCTTTCCGCCCAAAACCTGACTCATCCCACGATTTCCCATTGACTCGCCGATAATAATACTTACAATAAAAAGTAAGAAATTGTAATGGAGGTAAGGAATATGCTGTCTACCGTAACTTCGAAGGGGCAAATCACCATCCCCAAGGATATTCGTACCCTGCTCAATATCAGGATCAACGACAAGGTTGACTTTGTCATTGAGGGAAATCGTGCGGTGCTGGTGCCGGTCAGGTCATTGCGTGAGCTACGAGGCGCCGTACAGTCTGCCGGGAAAAGTGACTTCATCGAGGAACGTGCCACAGCCAAGAAAGCGGTCGCCAAGCGGGTACGTGAGGAGATGTCGTGAGCCGCTGCTTTTTTGATACAAACTTGTTCATTCGCTATCTTACCAACGACGACAAACATAAGGCCGACCGGGTCGAGAAGCTGCTTGACTCGGCCTCTGACGGCACGGTGCAACTGGTGACCAACGAAATGGTCATAGCCGAGGTTGTCTGTGTGCTTGAGTCATCCTACAAGCTGACGGCCGTGTCTGTGGCGCCTTTGATTCGAGGCATACTGGCAACTCCCGGCCTCGAAGTGCTGAACGGAGGCCTTGTGTCGCGGGCACTCGAATACTACGAAGGCCAGAATATCGACTTTATCGACGGCTACATTGCGGCTGTGATGGAAAAACAGGGCATCACTGAGCTGTATTCTTTTGACAAAAAGCACATCTCCCGGTTGAAGCTGATTACAAGGAAGGAACCGTGAAGCGCACTTCAAAACAAGCTCAACCCCAAACTACCGCCCAGCAACTTGGTTTCATCGTCAAATTTTCTCGCGATATCATGCGTAAGGGCTTAAGGGGACATTGTTTGCTGGTTGATTTTCACCATATAAGTAGCTGATATTGCATTGGTGAAAAATCAAGCTGACAGACATAATAAAGCTAGCAAACCAGCAAACAACGTTCCGCATGCCACAGCGGCAAGACCGGCCAAAATGGCCTGTCAATCTTATGGCGTTAAGGAATTCGAAATGAAACCACAAGAACTTGGCAAAAAATATGACAAGATCGCCCAATGGTGGCACGAGCAACATCAGGATTCCCTTTATGGTATGAAACAGATTGATATGGCACTCAAATTTGCATCAGAGGGTAGGTTGGCGCTTGATGTCGGCTGCGGTTCAGGTGGGAGAATTATTCGGAAACTGGAAGAGCAAGGATTTGCAGTAACAGGTCTAGATGTATCTGAAGCGATGGTAAATCTGGCGCATCAACATCATCCAGACGCTTCATTTCTAGTGCAGGATATCTGTACGTGGGAAACATACAAAAAATTCGATTTCATCATCGCATGGGATAGCATCTTTCATCTGCCTTTGAACATGCACCAACCTGTCATAGATAAGTTGTGCACGTTGTTGGAAAAGAACGGTGTCCTTATTTATACATTTGGCAATACGAACGGTGAGCATACCGACCGGTGGCATGAGGATGAGTTCTACTACAGCTCGATTGGCATAAATGGCAATCTGACGGCGCTGATAAACAACGGGCTGGCCGTAATGCATTTGGAGTTGGACCAGTTCCCTGAAAAGCATGTTTATGTTGTTGCACAAAAGTCTTAACCCCCAGCTAGACCCATCTCCGCTTCGCTCCGCCGGTGCGCCATGAGAGAGGAAACAGTGACCCCGCCAGTACGGATGGATACGTGCATAGCTCTTCTAAGAGGTGTCAACGTGGGTGGAAAAAATCTACTGCCCATGAAGCAGCTTGCAGCCGTTTTTGAGGAATTGGGAGCAGAGAGCGTCAATACCTATATTCAAAGCGGCAACGTCATATTCCGGCATAGACACACGGATCTCACGAATCTGGCCAAAAAGATCGGAGTGGAAATATTGAAACGGTTCGGCTTCGATCCGCATATACTCGTCATTACTTTGTACGATCTTGAATCGGCGATGCGAAGCAACCCATTCCCGGAAGCAGAATCAACTCCTAATTCACTCCACATTGGATTTCTGTCGTCCACTCCCCAGGCGCCTGATCTGACGAAGCTGGAAAACCTGAAGAAAGATAGTGAGCGGTTTCAGCTAATCGGCAGATTCTTCTATCTGCACGCGCCGGAAGGTGTTGGAAGATCCAAACTCGCCTCCAGCAGCGAGAGGCTGCTTGGTGTCCCCATTACTGATCGCAACTGGAATACCGTCTGCAAATTGCAGGAACTGACAACAGCATGCGATTCCCAACCAGACAGACACCGCTTGCCCGAAAAAGCCGGGCTGGCGGGGCAACTGCCAGCCCGTGATGCGAATAAGGCAAAACTGTGAACTAAGGACGCGCAAAGGATGCGGTGTCAGGTCCTGAAAAGTTAGTTTTTGCGGGAAAGATTGAAAAAGTGATATTTCTAGACCCATACACCCATGCAAAAAATCGGATCAGGAAGGGTAACTTCAATGAAAATAAAACTTTCGGTTTCCGCACTCTGCTGCATTTTTACTGTTCTTGTCTCATCGTACTCCCTGGCTCAGAAAATAGACGAGGCTGAAGAACAGATTGGTGATGTCCTTTCCATCGCTAAACGGCCGCAGAAATCGTTATGGGAAACCTCAGTCGAGACTACCTGGCTCCCTGGCAGTGCAATCCGGGGTGCTGGCAGTGACCTCAGTATGGTAGAGGTGAAAGCCGGTTTTACCAAACGGTTCAGGTTAAACCCTAAAATAGAGCTTTCCACAGGAGTGAACTATTCGCTCAGGGAAATTGACGCCCCTGAAATTGCACGCTTGCCCGAGTCATTGCAGACACTCTCGTTAAATCTGGGCGGTGAATATCACTCAAGCGATAGTCTCACGCTGGGTTTCAGGGCTTCACCAGGGGTCAGCAGTGACTTTAACTCTTTGGATGCGAACGACATCAGGCTGCCGGTCGCATTTCATGCCACCTATCAAATGTCACCGAAGTTATCCTTTATTGGCGGGATTGCCTATACCGGACAGAACCATTCTATTCCGGTATTGCCAGTGATCGGGGTTCTGTATTTTCCCGCGGAACAATGGGCTCTCGCCCTTGGATTCCCCCGCACCGGTGTTATTTACAAACCGGACAGGAAAACAGAAGTTTTTGTGGCGGGCGAGTTTTCCAGAGGCGAATATCGACTCCACGATACCTCCGTCGGGGCCGATATCATAAGCTACAGGGACTACCGGGTGTTGACTGGCGCAGAAATCCAGCTGTTTCCTTTTATCAGGCTGGGAATTTCCGGTGGGTATGCATTTGCCAGGGAGTTTGTTTTTTATGAAGGGAATAGAAGCAAAATGTACCTGGATGGTGCTCCCTTTGGTCGTTTGGTGGTTAAATTGTTTTGGTAATCGACCATTGCCGGCAGACTCTGAATCACCTGAACCAGAGCCGGAATTGAAAATAGTTCGAAAACAAACGGATCTATCACCCGAACAAAGGCTGCGGTGTAGCCCTCCGTAAACAGTCCTGCTGAGCTGGGTGCGCTTGGCTGGGGCAGAGCTGCGAAATTAACAGGAGTTGCCCTCGTGATGTCGGGCTTTACTGCAGCCATATTGATTGCTGTCACCTCAATCCCGTCATGGCTGGCATGGTTAAAGTACCGGGTGATTATCAATGGAGTAGTCATCATGCATATCTTGGTAAGGAAACGCTCCCCTGGATGACTACTGAATGGGCGCTTGGTCGGTTCTGGAAATCGACGGCAACAGCCCGGTCAATTTACGGAGATTTCGTGCTGGACTGCCTTGGTGAAGGACATCGACCGGAATTTCACGGTAAAGGAAAAACTGACTCGCAACTTCTGGGAGACGACCGTTTCCTGGAGAAATGTCTTGCCGGTTCCGATAGGTTGCCGCTTCGACTGAGCACTCAAGCATTTAATTGCCTCTGTAATAGCAATTACAGTTCGGGCAGCAAGATAGATGCGTCGCGGTGTGCTTCGATAACAACAGTTCCTTTGCGGCTAATTACGAATTCTTCTTGAGATTGTAAAAAATAATCAACCGGGTCCCCTGCCTGTGTCAGCCAGATTATTCCTTCTTCGCAGCGAATGAGGCCACCGCGACAATCTCCTTTAATTGTAAAACTGGCGTTTTTGGCAAGATGTAATAGCATAGTGTCAATATAGGCTGGGGCAGCGGAATAAAACAGAGGCAATTTCCGTCATAACATACCGGTATACTTACTTGTATTTGAAACTGTCCCGCTGGTTTCCGGCGAAAATTGTATCTGTACTGCCGGGCAAGGAGGAAATACAATGACGATCGTGTCAACGGTCCCCCAAGAAAAAAGCCTCCTTTACGAACAAGTGGCGGAGCGAATTTCGGTGATGGTTTCCCAAGGGACCTTTTTGTCAGGAGATCGGCTCCCCTCCGTACGCAACCTGAGCCAGCAGTTCAAGGTGAGCAAATCCACCGTCATGGAGGCCTACTCCCTGCTGGAGGATCGTGGAGTGGTGGCGGTGCGGCCCCAGTCGGGATATTATGTCTGCCAACCCGCGCGGAACTCTCTTCAGGAATCCGGGGTTAACCTTCCCGTGCTGCGCCCTACCGTAGTCACCACGGGGGAGCTTGCCCTGATGGTTTTCCGCGATGCAGCCGACTCCCGTCTTATTCAACTTGGGGCTGCCATACCCGACCTGGAGAATATGCCGGTTGACAGGCTCAACCGCATGCTTTCAACGGAGTCGCGCCGCTACCGGCAGCAGAGCCTTGCGTATGAAATGCCGGCCGGTTGCCTGCGCCTGAGGACCCAGATCGCCCGGAGAATGGTGACCGCCGGCTGCTCGCTTTCTCCCGACGATATTTTTGTCACCAACGGCTGTACCGAGGCGGTGGCCCTTGCCCTGCGCGCCGTCTGCAAACAGGGCGACACCGTCGTCCTGGAATCGCCTACATTTTTCAATACGTTGCAGATCATCGCCTCCCTGGGGCTGAAGGCGCTGGAGATACCGGCCCATCCGGCACTCGGCATCAACCCGGATACGCTTCGCTTTGTGTTGGAACAAAACAAGGTTGATGCCTGCCTGCTTGTCACCAATTTCAGCAATCCTCTGGGATACCTGATGCCGGATTCGGCCAAGGCCGAATTGGTGTCACTGCTTGCCCGACACGATATTCCCCTTATCGAGGACGATATTTACGGCGAATTGGCACACGACACCAGGCGGCCGCTTGTGGCTAAATCCTTTGACAGCGCCGGTCAGGTGTTGCTTTGCTCATCTTTTTCCAAGACCATTGCCCCCGGCTATCGTGTTGGCTGGATCGTGCCCGGTAAATTTGCGCCGCAGGTGGAGCGGCTCAAGGCGGTTACCAGCCTGACCTCGGCAGTGCCGCCGCAGCTGGCCATAGCCGAATACCTGGATAACGGCGGTTATGAGGCCCATCTGCGCCGTCTTCGTCGCCTGTATGCCAGGCAGATTGCCGCCCTGAGCCAGGCAGTGGAGAGGCATTTTCCCGAAGGAACTCGTTGTTCCCGGCCGGAGGGAGGATTCGTTCTCTGGGTGGAGATGCCGGAAACAGTGGATTCCGTCATATTGTACGAGCAGGCGCGGGAGCATGGCATAACCTTCGCCCCCGGACCGATCTTCTCAGCACAGCCGGGAAAGTTCCGCAATTATCTCAGGCTCAGTGCGGCAAGCTGGTCGGACAAAGTGGCTGAAGGCGTTGAACTACTTGGCCGTTTGGCGAAAGAAGCGTGGTTGAAGACGGCGCGCTGATCTCCTCTGCGGGGATCTCCGCCGGGATGGATATGAGCCTGGCGGTGATCGGCCGGTTGTATGGCCAGGGTGTGGCCGACTGGCTCGCGCGGGTTACGGAATATGAGCCGCACCGCGAATCGTCATGGGACCCGTTTGCAGTCAAAGCGGGGCTGGTGGAGTGAATCTTGACATCCACGGAGGGATGCTTATGGACAACGCATTTGCGCAGCAGTTCGCCCAGGAATGGATCGAGGCCTGGAACAACCACGACCTGGAACGGGTACTTGCCCACTATAGCGACGATTTCGTGATGAATTCGCCGTACATCGTCCAGATTGCCGGAGAACCGAGCGGCCGGTTGCACGGTAAGGATGCGGTCAAGGCCTATTGGGCCAAGGCCCTTGCCATGATACCCGACCTGCATTTCGAGCTTATCTCCACATTGGTGGGAGTAAACAGCGTCACCCTCTACTACAAGGGCGCGCGGGACCGCCTGTCCGCGGAAGTGTTCCATTTTGGTCCGGATGGCAAGGTTGTTGAAGCGTTTGCGCATTATGAGTGAGTGCGCGAAAAATACCCCGATTGGTGAGATGATGAAACAGAGCGAGGAGCTAATAATGCCCCCTGATGCAATAAAAACGCTTATTCAGAGATTAATCAAGAGCGCGTCAATCCTTTGTCTTGCAGTAACTGTTTGGGTATTCCAGGCAAAGGCCGCCGAACCTCCAAAAACGATTGGTGAACAAATTACTATGATCGAGAACCGTCATGGTGGCCGCCTCGGTATTGCCGCGCTCAATACGGCGACTGGCAAGCGTATCGAGTACCGTTCAACAGTTTGAATTGGCTCTTTTCGGTGGGAGAAAACCCGCCACAACTATTGCTGTCTCGGAGGTTTAGATATGCAGCAAATTGGGCAAAGCACCCCTGATTTCACCCTTAAAGGCTCATTTTTGCAGGCAAAAAAGAGCCTTTAACTATGGCTCTCGCGAGTAGACATCACAT
>JAURXC010000129.1 GCA_030654645.1 Deltaproteobacteria bacterium
GTACTCTGCTTGAGCCAGATGGGGCATGTACTGGCCATACGTTCGGAGCGGGAATCTCTGTTCAGCCAGGGAATTCTTTCCAACAAACCGCTGGCGGGAGCCTTTATGCTGACCTTCGTGCTGCAGATGGCAACAATCTACGTGCCGCAACTGAACATCGTCTTCAAAACAGCACCCTTGACCTTCGGGCAGCTGGCCGTGACCCTGGCGCTTTCCACGGTTGTTTTCTTCGCGGTAGAGCTTGAAAAACTGGTCAAGCGGCGGCGCAACCCACTCCCAACAGGCCATAATCGCTAACTTTGGCCTCTTAGTCCCTTCCCCTTCAAGGGGAAGGTTAGGATGGGGATGGGTTTGAACTTAGTAACACGCTGAAATTTCGACAATCCACCCCATCCCCACCCCGACCCTCCCCTTGTAGGGGAGGGAGAAAAGCAGGGCATTTCAGCTTAAGTTAGCGTCCATGCCCATCAGGCTGACGCTGATGCAGGAATTGCCGGCAGTCGCATGCGCACGGGTGAACATCTGTCAAGGAAGCGGCTGTTTGCAGTAACCAGATCCGTCATATATGGCAGTTGTGTCAATCGTGACGGGTACAGTTGCCATATTATCCTCATCCATCACCTCCCCATATTATATTCACATGTAAAATCGTGCAATTACACTATCCGTTTCTCCGCATCGTAACCGGCACGTTAGTTGCCTCTTAACATGTTGAACGTTTCAATGAGCTGGCTGTTTTTAACAGGCAAAGAAGTATCCGGCCATGCAATCACACGAAGAGGCAAGTCATGAGAAATGCAAATTTCTTTATAGCGGGGACACTTATGCTGTTAATGCTGTCCGGTTGCGCTGCTTTTCTTCCCAGCACAAAAGAAGTCGTTCCGGTCCCGTGGAAAAGTTTCCAGGAAGTGCAGACGGCCTATGGAACAGTCGTTCGCAATCAAACCACCGTTCTGCAGCTAAAGCAAGCCGGCTTCGACATCTACTCTACACCCAACGTCAGGATTCTTAGTTATATAGACATCGCTACAAACACTCAGAATATCAAATTCGAGGACTTGAGCAGCGGATTGGCGCTCTGCATCAAAGTCAAGGACAACTGTCTGGGCTACCAGATCGAGCCGAAGGTCATGGTCAACGAGCGTATGGGGAACTTCTGGCTAGATATCTTCAACTTCAAGAGGAAAACCAAGGGGACCGGTTGGCGGTTCAAGGCGCTCTTTCTGATTATTGATGATGTAGTCGTGGATAAGTTCTGGAGCGGTGATCCGAAGATCCTTGAGGAACGTGAAACCAAAAATCCGCTGGGGCCTCTCCAGGAAGCCGGGGCCATGGTATTGCGGCTCATTCCGTAGGAATATTATCGGACGACTGGAAACGGAGAATGCAGACCGGTTTTCAAGTCGCAGCCAGGTTGATTACTGAAGTGAAAGTGTAATGTGAATCAAGATGTTTAAGTTAAAGCTTGCCCGATATTTTTTCCGGTTGATCGTTGCAGTTGCTGTTCTTCTCCCGGCCGGTTCCGCTGTGGCCGTGATAAAGCCCCGGCTGGGCGAAACGGCGCTGATGGACACCTATCAGCGGAACCTGTCAAGACTGGGGACAAACAGCTATGGCATCCCGCTCGTAGTGGAGTCTTTTGAACAGAACGACAGAGTGCAGGTGGATGTGTACGGAATCTTCGATTATTCCTTCAGCAGCGTTGTCAATGCACTCAAGGTTCCGGCCAACTGGTGCGACATAGTTCCCCTTCACCCCAACATCAAGGCCTGCACCTACAAACAGCTGCCCGGGGCCTGGTTGTTGACTTTTTACCCAGGCGGTAAAGTCTACCAACCGCCCGATGTTACAAGTCAAGTTGTGTACCGCTACACGACCGTTGCGCAGCAACAGAATTATCTGGATATCTTGCTCAATGCCGATTCCGGCCCCTACGGCACCAGGGATCACAGGATGAGGTTCGAGGCTCTGCCAATTGACGGCGCAAAAACTTTTGTCCACGTCAGTTATGCCTACAGCGACAGCGTTGCGCTTCGTCTTGCAACCAAGATCTATTTTGCGACACTCGGACGGAGCAAGGTGGGGTTCACGGTTGTCGGAACGAACCGAAGCGGCAAGCCCGACTATATCCGCGGACCGCGCGGCGCGCTAGAACGCAGCGCGGTCCGCTACTTTTTAGCGATCCAGTCCTTTATGCATACGCTGCGCTATCCCGAAGCCAGTCGCTTCAACACGAGAATCAGCGAGTGGCATGATCTTACGACCGTCTACAGGAAACAGCTCTTTGATCTGGATAAGAACGACTACATTAATTTCAAAACCGCTGAACATAAAAACCAGGTCGTTCTCCAGCGGCGGATCGGGAGCGGTTCCAGGTGAGTTCAAGCCGGGTTGCAACAAAAAACGTAACTATTCAGCACCGGCACATAACTCCCCCTGTCCCCCTCTTAACTTAAGAGGGGGGACGCAGATGGCAACCTCGGCGGCTCAATTAACAGTTGCATCGTAGCGTCCCTCCCCTTAATTAAGGGGAGATACCGTTATGGGAGTCAAGTTGTTTTCAGTGTGTATGCTGAGTCAAATGGCTTGTTTGTTTTGATTACACCGTAAATCAGATGCACCAGCTTTTTCATGCAAGCGCAGGCGATCACCATACCGTTCTTTGAT
>JAURXC010000132.1 GCA_030654645.1 Deltaproteobacteria bacterium
GCCATCTGGCAGTTCTGGGCGATGTCCCCGGAGGTGGCCGACATCTCTTCTCCCGCAGTGGCAACGGTGCCGGCCTGCGCGGCAACCTCCTCGGCGCCGGTGGCAATCCGCTCGGCGGTGGAATTCAGCTGGCAGGAGGCGGCCGCCACCTGGGTCGAGGTATTGGAGATCATGCTGATGATTCCATGCAGTTTTTCCAGGAAACGGTTGAACATGCGGCTGATTTCGGCAATCTCATCATGCCCGGAAACATCCATGCGCTTGGTCAGGTCGCCTTCGCCCTGGGCGATATCGGAGATACGCGTATAGAGGTCGTTGAGCGGCTTCCTGATCGAAGCGATGATAACAACACTGATGATGGCCGCCAGAATCAGCGCCAGCAGCGACAGGCCGATCAATACCGACATGATCCGCTTTTCGAATGTCACAGACTCCTTGAGTCCCTCCTCCATCATCTTGTCGATCGACTCGGAGAATTCCTGAACCTTTGTTTCAAGCTTGTGAATCGGCTCCTTATAGGCCGCCATCGCTGCATTGCCATCCTGTGGCGTCTTTAGCTCACCGGACCTGATCCTGTCACAGACCTTGCCGAAGCCGCCGGTATAGGCAGCCAGGTCACTCCGTATTTCCGCGATGGTGACCTTGCCCTTGCCGGCAACCGCCTGGTCATGCAGCTCACCCAGGATTTTTTCGATGGCATCCAGGCGCTTGTTGCTGCGTTGCAGCTGTTCATCAAACTTTTTGCAGTATTCCGCCACTTTTTCGGTGGAATCTATGTTCAGGAAGACATCCTTCTCATAACGGCGTAGCCCCAGGACGTTGGCTCTCGTACGCTGGGCGTTTTCCACCAGCTTGGCTTCCTGGAGGGCCAGCATTTCAAGTTCGCTCTGCATGCTGCTGACACCCCAGTAGCCGGTTCCGGCCAGAGCGGCAATGAACAGGCAGAGCAGGGTGAAACTGATGATGAGACGGGTTCCGATCTTCATATTCGATAGCATGCGCAGCTCCTTCCAAGACTCGGTTTGAACATTTAAAAACATATCAAACACCGTTTTGTCAAGAATTTAAAACCGGTAAAACACCAGTAAATCAAGCAATTGCCCATCATTGATACAGCATTAATGTTAACAATCTGATATTATTAAACATTGTTTTTAATGAGGAGATTGACGAAGTTTGTTAAGGACCTGAACCAAGGTTCCGATCTCTGCAACGGCACCGAAAGCAGCGGCGCTACCGAACCAGCAAGCAGGGCTTGAGGAAGCTGCAGAACTAATCCAGCGCCTCGAATCACCCATGTCGAAATACTTTACAAACCGTATCCAACTGATTTAGCAGCATAAATATCTGCGGTAATTCCATCTTGTTACAACACTGGTATACATTTTGCGTAAGTCAAGACACCAACATTTATTAGTAAGTTAGAAGTTATTTTCTGCTATTTTCAGGCAGAAAATAACTTCGTTAACGCACTTATCCTGTTTATCAGGGTTAGGAGGCATAATATGAAATCGATACTGACAAGAATCGTGCTGGCCACGGCATTGCTGTCGATTTTGCCCGTTGCTGCCTTCGCTTACACCTACAATCTTGGCACCACCTTCAGCAACTTGGTGACTCCATACGGCACGGGACCGTGGCTGACCATCAACATCACCGACGCCGGGGCCGACACCGTTACACTGGATATCCAGGGCAACATGATCGATTCACAGAAGATCAAAGACATCTACCTCAACATTTCCAACACCAGTCTCCTGTCGATCCAGAGTTTTACGTACGCGCCAGGACAGAACGCTGCGCAAAATATTTCACTATCATCCAACGCCTATAAGGCCGACGGAGTCGGCGGTTACTTCGACATCCTGATGCAATGGAATCCCAGCAATCCGATCGACGGCAACGACCATATCGTCTACTCGATCACCGCCGCCGGCTTGACCGCGGCCATGTTCAACGACACCTGCGTTGGCTACGGAACTCCTCCCGGCCCGTTGTATGCCGCGGCCCACCTTCAAGACGCGGGTTTAGATCCGGACGGTAAATTAGACAGCACCTGGATCGGCGCTGTTCCGGACAACCCGCCACCACCTGTCCCCGAACCAGGAACCCTGGTCCTTCTGGGAGCGGGCCTCCTGGGCCTCGCCACATACGGCCGCAAGAGGATCAGCAGGTAAGGAGTCCTTCGTCGAAATAACTTACACATGCAAAAAGGGGCGGCCAATTCTGGCGGCCCTTTTTAATTTGCGGATCACGTCTTTTACAAGCAATTACACCTACATTAACCTGCTCACAAAATTTGTCTACCCCCCCTTGACATTCTAAAATCCGACATTATTTTTCGATTGGAAACACCAAAACGGAAAGGAGGCAATCAACATGGCAAGCTGGGATGTATTAAGAGAACTGGACAACCTGAGAAGGGAGATCGACGAAGCCTTCCGTGGCGGGCACAATCGTCAACTGTCAAGCCCGTTTCTCGCTCCGGCGGGCGCGCGGCGGTTTCCCCTGGTCAACGTCAGTGAAGACGAAGGGCAGATCTACGTCGAGGCACTGGTACCCGGTGTCGATCCCGCCGGTATCGACCTGTCGGTGATGAGGAACACCATCACCATCAGTGGAGAGCGCAAACCGTTTGTAGAGCAGCCGGGGCAGGTCGTGCACCGCAGCGAGCTCGGTTCCGGCTCGTTTTCCAGAACGCTGGAGCTGCCGGCCGATATCGAGCCCAACCGGATCAGCGCCGAATGCAGGGACGGCATCCTGCTGGTGACCCTGGCCAAGGCCGAACACGCCAAACCGAAGAAGATCGAAATCAAGCTTTCATAGGCTATACCGGTATTATTTACAGTGAAAGGAGGTCGTTATCATGGCGGCAAACGGTATCACCGAAAGAAATGATGAGAAGAATGTGCAGGCCCGCGAAGAGACCAGGGCCAGTGAACGATATATCAAACCGGCGGTCAATATCCTCGAAACCGAAGCGGGGCTGACCCTGATCGCCGACATGCCCGGTTCGGCCAAAGACAGCCTGGATGTCAACGTCGAAAAGGGCATCCTGACCATCAGCGCTACCATATCCCGCACAGCGCCGGGGCGTCCGGTCTACAGCGAGTTCGAACTGGCCCCCTACTATCGCCAGTTTTCGATCCCGGAAATCCTGGATCACGAAAAAGCAACCGCCGACTACGCCAACGGGTTATTGACGCTGAAGGTTCCAAAAGCAGAGGCGGCCAAACCGCGCAAGATTGAAATCAAGGTAGCTTGAGGCAGGATTTTCCGGAGCGGATGTCAGGCCGTACGCAAAAAGGGTCGCCCGATTGGGCGACCCTTTCGCTTATTCGGATACGGAACGTTGGATCATCGCTCCAGAACGAAAGTGACCGGCCCGTCGTTGACCAGCGCTACCTGCATGTCGGCCTGGAAGATCCCGGTTTCAACCGGCAAGCCGATCCGCCTGGCCGCTCCGACGAAATATTCGTAGAGACGCTGCCCTTCATCCGGCGGAGCTGCTGTGTCGAAGGAGGGGCGCTTGCCCTTGGAGCAGTTGCCGGCCAGCGTAAACTGGGAAACCACCAGCAGCGCGCCGCCGATGTCCCGCACCGAAAGGTTCATCTTGCCCTGCTCGTCGCTGAAGATCCGCAGGCCTGCGATCTTCTCAGCCAGCCAGTCGGCCCGTGCCTCGGAATCGCCCTTTTCAACCCCCAACAGCACCATGATGCCCTGTCCGATCCGGCCGGCAACCACTTCATCGACGGTTACACTGGCTGATTTTACCCTCTGAATGACCGCTTTCATCGCAAGCCTCGTCTGTTGATTTAACTTCAACGTGTCAAGTTGAACAATTCGATTTTTCTGTAGAGCGTGTTCCTGCCGACACCCAGAATCCGGGCTGCTTCGGTGATATTCCACTTGCACAGCTCCAGGGCATTTTTGACGGTCTCTTGCTCCGATTCCCTGAGGCCGAGGCGGGCAGACTCGGCCCAGCCCTTTTCACGCATCACCGCAAGCAAAGAGCCCTCGATGTCGCGCAACGCACGGAGCGTACGCTCAATCTCTTCCGGAGCGGAACTGCCGAAAGGATTGTTACCAGCCAACTGATCCCGGAACTTTTCAAGCAGCTGCAGAAACCCGGACACCCCGTTGATCACCTGGGGCGATGAACTCAACGTCGTCGGGGATGCGGTTTGAAATCGATTGTTCAGGTGGCCGGGCAGAATGGTTTCGTCGGGGCACATCACCACGGCCCGCCGCATGACGTTGGCCAGTTCGCGGATGTTGCCCGGCCAGCTGTGGTTTTGCAGCAAACGCATGGCTGCCGCCGACACTCTTGCCCGGGGATTGAACAGCCGTGCAAAGTGTTCCACCAGCATCGGTACATCTTCACTGCGCTGCTGCAGGGAGGGGATCTCCAGGCGAACCACATTGAGCCGGTAGAACAGATCCTCGCGGAAGGTCTTCTCGCGAATGGCCTCTTCCAGGTCCACGTTGGTAGCGGCAATCACCCTTACATCCGATTTTATCGGCCGTTCGCCGCCGACCCGCATGAACTCGCCGGTTTCCAGCACCCGCAACAGCTTCACCTGGATCATTGGACTGGCGTCGCCGATCTCATCCAGCAGCA
>JAURXC010000153.1 GCA_030654645.1 Deltaproteobacteria bacterium
AGATGCTGACCCGCATGGTGCCGGACATCCAGCGCACCGCCGAACTGGTGCAGGAGATCACCGCTTCCAGCAAGGAGCAGGATACCGGCGCAGAACAGATCAACAAGGCCATCCAGCAGCTTGACCAGGTCATCCAGCAGAACGCCAGCGCTAGTGAGGAAATGGCTTCAACCTCGGAAGAGCTCTCCAGCCAGGCCGAACAGTTGCAGGATTCGATCAGCTTCTTCAATATCGGAAATCAGTCACGGCGACCGGTATCCGCGAATTCACAAAAATCCTCCAAAAAAGTTCAGATCGCACATGCCAGGAGTTCCGCGGCGCCTGCCAAGCGAGCTTCAGGAGGAATCCATCTGGAATTGGGGCATTCGGGGCCGGATCACCTGGATGATGAGTTTGAAAAGTTCTAATGACCGAACATACTTATGGTCAAGGGCAGGGGGGTAATCTTAAACCCTGCACTTGACCCAAGTTTTTGAGATCACGCGCCATGAGACGAACATGCGGAAACAAACGGGTATTTGCTCCACCGGCAGAGACAACAAAGTCAATGGCCGTACTTGCCGATAGTCTGGCGGACGATTTCAACAACATCCTGACGGTAATACTAGGCGCCAGCTCCCTCATCGACTGCGATTCCAAAACACCACCGGAACTGTTAATGTGTGTTTCCCTGATTCGAGCATCCGCGGAGCATGCCGCATCCTTGTCAAACCGGCTGGTACAGATCTGTTCCATCAGCAAGCATCGCAAACACTCTAAAAGATTAAAGAAATGTATTGGATAAATGTTTGCAATCCAAAGCTGGTTCATGAGAATATTTGCAACTTATCAAACCGTGCAAAAAATCGTTTTGCTGCTATTATAACTAAACACAACCATTATGGATTTTACAGCAAGGAATTTGTCGAGATGACTTCCAACAATGATAAGGATCTGCTCAAACCGCATGTGCTTGTGGTTGACGATGAACCGGAAATCTGCCGGATGGTGTCGCTCTGTCTCCAGAAAACCGGCTATGATGTCAGCTCTGTTGACAGCGCCGATGCCGCCTATGGCATGCTGGAAATGAATTCATACGATGCGATTGTGGCCGATGTGATGATGCCGGGACAGG
Organism: Deltaproteobacteria bacterium; assembly: GCA_030654645.1. GTDB lineage: Bacteria > Desulfobacterota > Desulfuromonadia > Geobacterales > Pseudopelobacteraceae > JACRCG01. Next base: position 1,115 of record JAURXC010000153.1, read on the forward strand.
ATGGCATCGCTTTTCTTGGACGTGTGCATCGAACCTGGCCGGAAATTCCTGTGATTCTGATGACCGGTTTTGCCCAGTTGCAGATGGCTGTCAACGCGATTAAAAACGGTGCCTTCGACTTTATCCATAAGCCGTTCGATTTCGATCATTTGCGCAAGATTGTAGATCGTGCACTTAATTTTACAAAGCTCAAACGAATTGAGAAAAATTATCGCGAAGAGCTGGAAGAGACGGTGTCCATACGTACCAAGGAACTTAGAAATGCGATGATTGAACTGGATCATCTCAGGGCGGAACTGTTGAAGGCTGCTACCGCAAAGAGCAATTTTATGGCGAATATCTCCCATGAGATGCGCACACCGATGAACGGAGTAATCGGAGCGCTTGACCTGCTGGCGGAGGGAGTACTGGTCGGTACCCAGGCTGAATACCTGGAAATGGCCCGGCAATCCGCGAACAACATGCTTGCAATGGTCAATCAGCTGTTGACATTCAATAGTGTCACGTCCCATTCGTCCGCTGTTTCCGCCCGCTACGATCTTATTGATCTTAAAGCCCTCCTTGAAACTTGTATTGCTAAAGCTGACTCCAACTTTGCGCGCAGAGGACTTTTTCTGAAGCTTCAAATCGCCGATGATGTCCCCGGTCAAATCTGGACCGACAGGGAATATCTCTCCCGATTGTTGGAAATATTGATTGACAATGCACTCAAGTTTACCGAAAAGGGGGGGGCGGTTCTTGACGTTACCAAGGAACAATCCGTTAATGGTAACGCTCTTTTGAAGTTTTCCCTGATCGACAGCGGCATCGGGATTCCGGAGGGTATGTTGGAGAGGATCTTCGAGCCGTTTGCCCAGGTGGATGAATCTCTTACCAGACGTCACGGAGGGGTCGGACTGGGCCTTTCGATCGCCAAACAGTATGCACAGTACCTGAATGGAAATCTGTTGGTCGAGCATGTGCCGGGCGGTGGCAGCAGGTTCATGGTTACTCTGGAAATCATTGACCCCTGAGCCGAAATAAAAGTGGGACCGGTTTATTAATTAAGTTGCTTGCCTTGTGTGAAAAAGTGATAAATTGATTTTTATTTTATCTTGCCGGGAGAGCTATTGTGAAATGCCTGATTGCAGAAGACCACCTGTTGTCTCGACGTATCCTGAAGGATTTACTTTCTCCAAACTTTGACTGTGATATAGCGGTTAATGGCCAGGAAGCGATCGATTCGTTCATTATGGCCCATGAGTCGAAACGTCCGTACGAAGTGGTATTCATGGATATCATGATGCCGCAGGTGGATGGACTGGAGGCGGTGCGTCAGATACGAGCACTTGAAAAGCAGATGGACATCCCACCCGATCTTTCCGTAAAGGTAATCATGATATCCGCGCTTGGCGACCCGCACACGGTGATTAAATCATTTAATGAATGCGGCGCCGACGCCTACATTGTAAAACCTTTGAGCAGGCACAAGCTTGCCAAGGAATTACGTTCGCTAAAGCTGTTGGAATAATTGAGGGACGAGGATGCTATCCATTAATTTTGAGAACAGGTCTGAATACGTTGTTGAGTCCGGATCTGAAGTGCTTTACAGCTGGCGTGGCATACTTGTTCCCGCGATCGAATCGTTGCGGCGAATGGCAGGCACCACCGAGGATCAGTTTCTACAGATTGGCTCTCAAATGCAGGATTTTTACCGGCGCTCCGGTGACATTTCCCGGATGTCGAATGAATTGGTCGGTATTGTTTCCGGTGAGAGCGGTCAAACCCTGACCGGCCGTTTACAGCAGATGATTACAGAAATGGAAGATTACCTTGCCAACGCCCGCGTACGTAGCGGCGACAGCTGCAACACACTCAAGCAGGTTCATGACCTGCTGGATACCTTGTCCCATCCTCTGGAAGGTTTTCAGAAGATGAACAAGACCCTGCGCATGCTGAGCATTTCCACCAAAATCGAGAGTTCAAGACTTGGAGAACTTGGCAGCGGTTTTGTGAATCTGGCCATGGATGTGGAAAAGCTTTCCCACCAGGTTAATGACAAATCCGTATCAATCATGGCGCATCGTGAACTGTTGGCAAAAATGATCACAAGCAACCTGGATGCAGTGCGCGCAAGTAACTCCAGGCAGGACCAGCAGATAGGGTCATCACTTAAAAACGCCAGGGATAGCCTGTTGGAGTTGATAGCGGTCAATGAACGCTGCACAGGATTCGCCGCAACAGTCTCTTCCATTTCTCGGGATGTGACCGGCAGCATCAGCGAGGCGGTCTCTTCGATGCAGATGCATGACATGACACGCCAGCAGATGGAGCACATCAT
>JAURXC010000164.1 GCA_030654645.1 Deltaproteobacteria bacterium
CGTGCACCATGTGCCATCAGGAGAATGACAATCCGCGCCTGCATGTTTCGCCAACACAACGGAGTCGGATTTTTACGAACTGTGACGACAAGGAGGTGTTGGGATTCACCAAGGCGATCTACAATCAGCCGGCCTGCATTACCGCAGCCTGCCATGTTCATCCGCAGAACCATAATGTGCTCGGAATGCTGGATATCATCGTATCCATGGAGGACATGAACAACAAATCTCACGAGTACCGGCTGGAGTTTTTTCTGTTCACCTGTTTCTTGCTGATATTCACCGGCATACTTATAAATGTGCTCATCCAGAGAATGGTAAACAGGCCGGTAAAGCTTTTGACAAATCATGCCAATCTGGTGGCTGAAGGTAAACTTGACGCCAAGGTCACTGCAGTATCGGACGATGAACTTGGCAGGCTTTCAGAATCGGTCAACATGATGACCGTCAACCTGAAAAAGGCACATGAAGAATTGCAGGAGTGGGGGAATAGCCTTGAAAGCAAGGTTGAAGAACGCTCGGAAGAAATCAAACGCATCGAGCACCATCTGCATCGTTCGGAAAAGCTGGCTTCACTGGGAAAACTGGTGGCGGGTATAGCTCATGAAATCAACAATCCTCTGACGGGAGTACTGCTCTACTCTTCAATCATAGACAGCGACGCCCGCCTTGATCCCGAGCTCAAACCGGATATCGAGAAGATAATATCCGAGACGAGAAGATGCGCCGATATTGTCAGCAGGCTGCTTGAATTCTCACGCGAGGCGATGCCCCACAAAGAGGCGATCTGCCTCAACTCTCTGATCGACAAGGTCATTGATCTGGTTTACAAACAGCCGAGTTTCCATGATATTGTGTTCGTGAAAGACTATGCCGATAACCTTCCGGATGTGCTGGTAGACCCGGGACAGATCCACCAGGTTTTGATCAACATGATATTGAATGCCAGCCATGCCATGCCCGATGGTGGCACCCTGACCATATCAACATCCACCGACGAAAACCGTTCGTCGGTCCGCACCGATATCACCGATACCGGCAGCGGCATTTCAAAAGAGAATCTCAGCCATATTTTTGACCCGTTTTTTACCACCAAGTCGGAAGGCACCGGTCTTGGGTTGTCGATCTCGTACGGAATCGTTGAAAACAACGGTGGGACTATTGAAGTAAAAAGCGCTCCGGGAGAGGGCACAACATTTACAGTGACGCTGCCTGCTTACAACAGATCACTGATTGATGATTTCACGGACTGATATAAACTGCTATTTTGCAAATTGGGTCTTGATCGATATACCGAGTCGCTTCAGCATCCCCTGGAAATTGGGTCGCAATATTCCGGTTTCCTCGGCGGCATGGGTAACATTCCAGTTGTTGCGTTCCAGTGCGCTGATTACAAAGGCCTTCTCAATATCCTCAACCGCCTTGTCCCTGATATGGCGCTTCATCTCCTTGAGTTCTTCGGCGCTTGTCGGCACGTAGGCGCTTGGAACAGGCGATTCCTGACCGTCACGTTCGGCAAGTTCAAGATCCTCCTTGTGAATGATATCACCCTCGGCAAGCACGACAGCACGCTCAATCGTGTTTTCAAGTTCACGGACATTCCCCGGAAATGGATACTCCTCCAGAAAGGCCATGGCGTCAGGAGCCATGCCACGGATCTGTTTGCCAAAATCGGCGTTATACTTTCTCATGAAATGGCTGATCATCAGGGAGATATCACCCTTCCGCTCCCTGAGTGGCGGCAGATCGATAGGAATGATATTCAGTCTAAAAAAGAGATCCTCACGAAAACTCCCCTCGGACACCATCGATTTCAGACTACGGTTGGTGGCGGCAACCAGATGGATGTTGATCGGAATCGGCTGAGTGCCGCCAATCGGGGTAACCATTCGTTCCTGCAACACCCTCAGAAGCTTGGCCTGTGTTGACATGCTGATATTGGCGACTTCATCGAGAAAAAGTGTGCCGCCGTCCGCTACCCTGAAAAGCCCCATCTTGGTCTGAATAGCTCCGGTAAATGAACCTTTGACATGTCCGAACAGCTCGCTTTCCAGCAGGTTTTCAGCGAGTGAGCTGCAATCAAGCGCCACGAAGGGCTGCTCCCGGCGGGGACTGTTGCGGTGAATTGCCCGCGCCACCAACTCCTTGCCTGTTCCACTTTCACCTGTTATCAAGACGGTGCTGTCGGAAGAAGCGACCTGGATGATGCGGCGATAGACTTTCTGCATTTCACGGCTTTCACCGACAAAAGCATCAAAACCATGATGACTGGTGATCTCCTTTTTCAGGAACATATCATCAATCATAACCGACCGTTGTTCAAGCGACCTCTCTATTTTTTCAAGTATCTGCTGTGGAGTAAATGGCTTGGTGATGTAATCCGTGGCCCCGTTTTTCATTGCCTCCACGGCAGTGTCCACTGTGGCATAACCGGTGATCATTATCACCGGGATATCGGGTTGCAACCCCTTGACCGCTTTCAGAACTTCAATACCGTTCATACCCGGCATCTTCAGATCTGTAATTATCAGATCGTACTCCTTATCCTGAAGAAGTTCGATGGCGGCATGCCCACTTTTGCAGGTTTCCACTTCAAAACGATCACCAGCAAGCGTCCGCTGCAGACCGTCCCTTATCACCGCTTCATCATCAACCACAAGAATAGCGATCTTGCCCATCTATTCCACCTTTCGCCAATATCGATAATTCATTTGTATATTGTGTATACGCGACTACACATTACCCCGTTTAATCTGCGCAAGTCAATGATATTTACTCAATATTTGCCTTATTTCAACTCCGGATTCGACCAATTCAGGGCAATAAAACGCAATATCGATTAAACTGTGTATAAAAAAGCCATACATTGCAGTCACCAGGAAAATAACTAGATATATCGAGCAATAACGGTATACAGGTAAATAATATTTAACTTATATGCAATACAAAACTGTATAAAAAGATTATACACCATTTTATCAAAATTTCGAGCGACAAATTAATAATTAAATATTATTCAGTATTATAAGCACATTACAATTATTTATGCTTTTGGCACAAAGACTGCTATAGTGTTCACGAAAGTCGCCTCAATTTCAGATGAACACTTGATACTATTTTTAGGAGAACGTCATGAAAACAATTACGACAACCGCATTGGCCATATTCACGGCCACCCAGGCATTTGCTTCAACTGGAGCAGGCAATGGTGAAAACCTCGGCATACTGGCCATTGGATTTATATCTTTTGGAGTACTGATCGTCCTGTTTCAGTTTGTTCCAGCCTTGTTATTGTTTGGAGGAATGATTGCTGGACTGTTTAAAACCGGCGAAAAGAATACCGGCAAGGATTTGGCCCGTGCCGACAAAACAGCGTAAGATAAAGACCGAGAAAGTGCCCTCCGGAGCAGGTGGAGGTGATATTATGCAAGGACTTTTAATAGTGGACGAAGATCTGGTCAGCAGAAAGCAAATGGCTGATATGTTCATAGAGTCCGGCTACAATGTGATCGTCACCAATTCAGTAGCAAGCGCCCTGTACGGCATACTTAAAAAGACCGCCCAGGTTGTTCTTTTGGGAACAAAGTTTGATGAAATCAATGCCACCGAACTAATACCGCTTCTCAAGCAGTGCAATCGTAAACTGTCAATAATCCTTGTGGCTGCCGATACATCGCTGTTGCGCATCAAAAAACTGAGAGCTGAAGGTATTTTTTACCATGCCCTGAAGCCGGTCGACGCGGAAGGTCGGGAAGAGATACTCCAGGCGGTCGAATGTGCATTCAAAAACATGGAAAAACTACAAACCGCAGATAAATAAAAGAAAATAGTTTAAATTTTGGCAGCTAGCGGTACACTAAATCAAACACGAACAAGGGGGATGTTATGAAAGCAACGGCCACGAAATATGCACTCATGATGATGTTATGCTCCGCTTCCAGCGCTTTTGCTGCGGGCGGCACCAGGGAAGACAATAGCGGGTTATTCGTTTGGGCATTCCTTGGGTTCTGCGCTCTGATAGTTGTAGTCCAGGTTATTCCCGCACTCCTGATGTTCCTGGGTTTTGCCAAGGGACTCAGCAAAAACAAAGTCGCCGAACCGCATGCTGTAAAACACCACTAAATGCTGACACAACCTCTAAATATCCATGATATATAATGCTGCAGACTCAATACCATTTATCCGGACGTGTAAAAAGCAGGCCGGAGAAAGAGAGCAATTGTGAAAAAGATTCTCGCATGGAAGCTGGCAGTTCTTGTAACAGCACTCACGATGCTGGCCGTTACAGTGTCATCGGCAGAAGACACCGGTAACGACAAGTGCCTGTCGTGCCACAGCAACAAGGACATTATTAAAAAGTCCGGTGAACGGCTGTATCTGGATCCGGCCATGTTTGCCGTCACCAGTCACGCAGCGATAGGCTGCAGCACATGTCATGACTCGGTAACCGCAAATCACCCAAATGACGGTTTCAAACCGTCCAAAGCCAGTTGCAAAGAGTGTCACTCGTCGGTACAAAGCGAATACGCCGCCAGCATCCACGGCGGCAAGGCAGCATGCAACGATTGCCACAACCCGCATGAGGTCAACTCCCTGGTTGCCGTTTCCGGCGACGATATAAATGCAAAATGCGCAAAGTGCCACAATCTCGGCAAGATCGTCAAAAGTCATGACAAATGGTTGCCGCAGGCAGACTTGCACATTGATGCCCTGCCCTGCGTTACCTGCCATACAAGCTCTAAAAACTATGTCATCACCATGTCCATTC
>JAURXC010000168.1 GCA_030654645.1 Deltaproteobacteria bacterium
GCGGGCGGTTTCAGGGAAAGGTCTGGTGACGGGACCGCTACCAGCACGACCGCGACGCCCCGCTCCCATGCCATCCGAATCATGCCCCGCAGATTCTCGGCCGCCTGGTGCTGGTCCATATGCCGCAGCAGATCGTTGCCGCCGTGGCACAGGATCAGCAGGGCCGGCCTGACGCTATCCAGCACTTCCGGCAAGCGTGCCGCTCCTTCGGCCGTGACCTCACCCGGGATCCCGGCATTGACGACTTTCCTGCCGATCAAGCCCCCCAGAATTTCCGGATAACTTTCTCCGCCGCCGGCGCCGGTGCCGGCGGTGATGCTGTCGCCAAAAGCCAGCACCACTCCGTCGGCCGCAAGACGCGGTAACTGCGCCCCCTGACTGCAACCGGCCAGCAGCGCCAGGGACAAGGCAAACAGCAGCTGAATCAAGATCGATGATTTTCTCACGGACAATCTCCGGCTATAACAGGATCACCAGCACCACGCCCCCCGCCACCACGGCCAGGTTGCAGACCGCCGAAACGCCATGCAGCTTGGAGAACTGCTGCCGCATTGGATCACTCTTGGGCGTTGTTTCAAAGGATACGATCCGGCTCTTGATGTCAGCCGCCTTCGGCTCGACGTAAAATGCCTGGAAAGACGTGACCGCCAGCATCAACACCAGGATCACACCGGCAAGTTCCAGACGACCGCCGCGCTGCAATAGCCGGCATACCAGCGCAATTGCCCCGCAGGCCAGACCCCAGCGGAAATAACCGGGAAAAAATGTGCCCACGATCCGTCCGGCCGTGTCACGACTTTCGGTTTTAAACAACAGCGGTGTCAGCACGAAGGTGAACAGGGCGCCGCCGCCAACCCAGAGCGCGATTGCCAGACGATATATGGTTTCTGCGTATTTCATCGATTCCCTCCTGACCAGGTTAACAAAATTTATTGGATTTAGCTCCCGCGACGATCAGATGTCAACTGCAAATCCTGACTAAAACAGACATGGCAATAAGACTGAAAGCGGTGATTAAATTTATCAGTATGCAGTTAACATACAGATGATCTCTCGCGGGATGTTTCCTTTGTTTGCGGAACATTATTTGCATAAAAAACGGGTGTTTTTGCAAGTAATTATCATGGATTTTAATGAGTATTTATGCAATCGACATTGCACAAACCCTCATTAATAATGATGTTGTTGAAAATCCCACGGCTGAAGAGTACAAATAGTTCGAAAGGAGTCAATCAATGAAGAGAATAATTGTTGCATGCCTGCTCTGCTGCATCATGGTTTCACCGGCCTTGGCCGCACTTAAGGTAACCGGTCGTGGCGAGGCACTGCGCTTCGATCCGGCCGAATTTACACCACAGATGAAAGCCAATTACGAAATCTTCAAGGTCAAGTGCACCAAATGCCACTCCCAGCAAAGAATTGTGATCTCATTCCTGTCCGGACACATGCCGATCTCGGGTCAGACATTTGACATGGACTCACTGAAATCCATATCCTTCAGGATGTATCGCAAGGCGATGAACAAGCCCGAAACACTGATCACCAAGGAGCAGATCAAGCCCATCCATGCCTTGCTCAAGTACATGATGCAAGAATCATCACGCTGATAACCAAAAAAGGAGTCAACTATATATGAATATTTTACATGTGATGATAGCCACCGCTTTTCTTTCAGCACCTTTTGTTCCTGCCAATGCAGACGAGATCAGGATCGAGGGGGGAGCCGCCGCCATATCAACGGTTTTCTCTCCAATCAAGGAAGCCTATGAGAGCAGTACCGGCGACAAAGTAACCATCGTGCTTTCCAACCCGGCAAAGGCACTTATTTCGCTCGAAAAAGGCTCCGTGGACATGGCTTCACTGAACCTGCTTTCATTCGACGATGCCATCGGCAAGGCCAAGGCCCAAGGGGTCGCAATCGATCCCGCTTCGCTCAGCCGCACCGAAGTAGCCACCAGTTCGCTGCTGGTTTTTTTGAACAAGTCAAACAAGATAAGCAAGCTTGACAAAGAGCAACTCAAGGCAATTTTTACTGGCAAGGTCACAAATTGGCGTGATGTCGGTGGCGATGATGGTGAAATCACGGTTTATTGGGGCAAGGAAACTCCCTACCTCAACAAACTCTTCACCAAGACTATCCTGGATGGCGAGAAGGTAACCGCCAAGGCAAAACCTGCCGGTGACCACTTTCAGCTGAGAGAGATCATCCTGGCCAACCCCGGAGCAATCGTGATCAACACGAGCGGATTGATTACCCCGGCGACAAAGGTTCCTGACATCCCCCCGATGAAGCTGCCGATTCTGGTGTTCACCAAGGGAGAACCTTCGGCAAAGGTTCTGAAACTGCTCAAGTATTACAAGGATGAATTCGGGTATATGGACGAATAGTATTCCAACACAGATGAATCCAGCTCAAACTAAACAAGGCCGAAAGGAAACTCCTTCCGGCCTTGTTTAATCCTAGAAAAAGCATTTGCCACAGAGGACACAGAGCTCACAGAGAAAATACAACCTATTACAGCATTAAGGCCATCCACCCAAAAGGTGATTCAAGAAAATAGATTTGTTGTTGTCAGTACTCTGTGTACTCTGTGATCTCTGTGGCTAACTGCCGTTTTAAGGTTAATTTAAATTGCCCCGAAGGAGCAGCGTTTTTTTGTCAAACGAGGTACTAAACTAACTACATTTCCGGCACAGCCATCGGATAAGGAGATGTATCGGGCCGGTCCAGCTCTTCGATGTATTTCAGGATGAATCGTTGCGCGACGTCAACCGCGCGCTGGATTTCCCATTTTTTCAGATCCCGTTCTTCCACCAGATTGCTGATTCCGCGGATTTCCAGGCAATCCACCCCGAAGCGCAGACAGACCTGCGCTACCGCAGCGCCCTCCATGTTTTCCGCAATCACGTTCCAGCGCCGGGACAGCTCCGCACCGCGCATGCTGGTGCCGCTACAGGTCGAAACGGTGGCAAAACGCCCCCGCATCAGGAAAACACCGTAATAATCGGCCAGCTGCATGGCCTTTTCGGAGGCATGTTTAGAAAGCGGTATCGTGTTGAAGCAGAGCCGCCCCCCCAGTTCCAGCACCGGGAGCGACATGAAACGCAGGTCCTGCCATCCCTCTTCCACCAGCACCCCTTCATCCACCAGCACCTCGTCACTGGCCACCACCAGATCGCCGATCGAAAGGCCGCTGCCGATATAGGCTCCGGCACAGCCGATGCTGACCACCAATTGGGGACAATGACGTTCAATCATCACGGCCGATGCGGCGGCGGCATTGATCTTGCCCACGCCAGCGGTGCAGACGACGACACGCAGGTTTCCGAGCATGCCCTCAACGGACTCCATGCCATTCGCTTTAGATCTGACCGGCTGAGCCAGGTAATTTTCCAGCAGGAGTGTCTCCAGCGGCACCGCCGCGATAATCAGGATAGGTTTCATAAGACTCCCAAGGTGATTGCTTCGGGGTCGACCGGAAAATTTCCGGCGGGGTTAGCCAGCCATTTACCCAGGACTTCTTCCAACTGCCTCACCAGTACCGGCTTGGTTATAAAGTCGTTCATACCGGCCGCCAGGCACTGTCGGCGAATTTCCTCCAGCGCATTGGCTGTCAGCGCTATCACCGGTATCGAGTGGTTCCGGACTGCCGATTGCGGGTCGCGGATCATTGCCGTGGCCTGATAGCCGTTCATCACCGGCATCTGGCAATCCATCAGAACCAGATCATATTCCGCCGATTCCAGAGCCGACACCGCCAGCGAACCATTTGCCACCGCATCCACCCGATATCCCAACGAGCTGATCATCATCTTGATCACCCGCCGGTTGGTGGAATGGTCTTCCGCAAGCAATATCCGTCCCTTGTCAACCATGGCGCCGGATACAACTCTCTCCGTTGTATTCTCCTCGCCCCCTTTGCTCAACTGTTTTTTGGAACCGGACTGTTTTTTTAGTTCCACCGCGAAGCTGAATGTCGATCCGACACCTTCGATACTCTCTACCGAAATACTGCTGCCCATCAAGGTCGCCAGCTGCCTACAGATGGAAAGCCCCAGGCCGGTGCCGCCATATTTGCGGGAGGTGGAACCGTCAACCTGGGTAAAGGGAGCAAAAATGGCTTCAAGTCGGCCTTGGGGAATGCCGATGCCGGTGTCCCCGACCGAAAATCCCAGGGTCGCGCTCCGGGTGGTCTGCGATATCAGGCGTACGTTGACCTTGATACTGCCGTTCCCTGTGAACTTGATCGCATTTGAAACCAGATTGATAACAATCTGGCTCAAGCGTGTGCTGTCGCAATGCAGATAGGCCGGCACATCCGCTTCAATAACGCAATCAAAGTGCAGGTTCTTTTCGGAGGCCTGCAGCCTGAGCAATGCCAGGGCATCGTTCATCAGATATGACAGGTTGAAGTCCTGCGGATGCAGTTCCAGTTTTCCAGCCTCAACCCGGGCAAAAGTCAGCAGATCGTTGATCAGCTCCAGCAAAAGTTCCGAACTGGTTCGGATAATGCCGACATATTCGCGCTGTAAAGCGTCCAGATCGGTATTCCGCAGCAGTTCGGTCACTCCGACCACCCCGCTGAGCGGTGTGCGCAGTTCGTGACTCATGTTAGTCAGGAAATTACTCTTGATCTTGTTGGCCGTTTCTGCAGCCTCTTTGGCCTGGCGCATTTCCTGCTCTGCAACTATGTGGATCGTGATGTCCTGACAAAACACGATCAGGCGGTCCTCGCCCAACTTGACGACCTGCAGGGCGCCCCACATGGCGGAATCGTCCTTGCACCTGAAGAGAATCTGCCGGGAGTGGACGCCATCGGAACCGGCGGACTCAAGATGAACTTTCAACGTATCACACCACCCGGAATCGGCCAGATCCTGAATCGCTTTACCGATAATCTCCCCGGCATCGTAGCCGAGCATGCGGGTCATGGCCCGGTTGACTTCCAGGCAGAACCCGTTGAGATCCATGACCAGCACACCCAGCGGAGCGTTCTGCATGCAGGAGCGACACATGGCCTCGTTATGCCTGAGACCTTTATTACCGCGATTTTTCAATAACTGTTCAAACATAAGAATACTGCTCCAATATCACAGAGCGGTTGCCAGATCCGCCGTTCTGGAACCGCCGGTTGAAAGCATACTGTACCTCTTGATAAAAGCGTTCAGGTCTTCCATTGTGTCTATGTCATGCCATACCGGCAAAAGCTGCGTAACCGCCCCGCCGGTTCGGGCGCCCTCCAGACTCTGCCGGAGGACATTACCGGTGCTCCACTCAATCCCTGCAAACAGCTCTGGATAAAGACGCTTGAGGCCGAGCAGGTAATAGCCACCATCGGCGCTGGGTCCGAGGACCGCGTCGAACCGCTGATCCTCCAGCAATTCAAAGGCATCCAGGATGTATGCATGCGGCAGGTCGGGAGTATCGCTGCCGATTATGCAGCAGCTCTCAAAGCCTGCAGCAAACAATTCCGCAAATGCGGCTTGCATGCGCTGTCCCAGATCACCTGAAATCTGCCGGCGGGAGCGGCATTGGTAGGTATCCGTCAGCAGTGGAAGCGATTTTTCTTCACAATCCCAGAACACGACAATATCAACGTCCGTCAGCTTCCTGCTGATATCCAACACATCCCGCAGCATGGCCCGGTACAGTTCGACGGCGGCATGATCACCAATGGCCTCCGCCAATCGGGTCTTGACCCGGCCGGGCAACGGCTCGCGGGCAAAGAGGATCAACCCTTTCCTGGTCAACGCCGGTCCAGCTCCACCGCAGCAAAGGCCGAATGATTGTGGATCGATTCGAAATTCTCGGTTTCCACCGAAAACCAGGTGATGTTGTCCAGTTCCGCCAGGCGGGAATAGGCCT
>JAURXC010000170.1 GCA_030654645.1 Deltaproteobacteria bacterium
GAGTGCGCTTCGGCCATGGCCAAGGGAGTGCGGGCCGCCGCCGGCAGCGACCTGGGGCTGGCGGTGACCGGCATCGCCGGGCCGGATGGCGGCACCGAGGAAAAGCCGGCCGGGACGGTATTCATCTCGCTGGCAGCCCCGGACGGCTGCTGGACCAAGCGTTTCCAGTTCCATGGATCCCGTGACGAGGTGCGTGTTATCACGGCCTGGACGGCGCTGGACTGGTTGCGGAGATACCTGCTTCAGAGAGCGGTAAGCTGATCCAGATAAACCCTTGCGGTAAAACCGCCGGATATGCTATTTTTCATTCCCTTTGGTCCATAACATCCCACATTTTCAGGAGATACCATTCATGCAGGATAAAAACAGCAGCGCTGATAAAAACAAGGCGATAGAGCTGGCTCTCGGCCAGATTGAAAAACAGTTCGGCAAGGGCGCCATCATGCGTCTGGGCAATGATGAACCGTTGCCGGGCGTGGACGCCATCTCCACCGGCGCCATCTCCCTCGACGTGGCCTTGGGTGTGGGCGGTGTGCCGCGCGGCAGGATCGTCGAAATCTACGGTCCGGAGTCGTCCGGAAAGACCACGCTGGCGCTGCATATCGTGGCCGAGGCCATGAAAACCGGCGGCATCGCCGCCTTCATCGATGCGGAACATGCCCTGGACATCGGCTATGCCCGCAAGCTGGGAGTCAAGACCGACGATCTGCTGGTGTCCCAGCCCGATACCGGCGAGCAGGCGTTGGAAATCGCCGAAACGCTGGTGCGCAGCGGCGCGATCGACGTGCTGGTGGTCGACTCTGTGGCGGCCCTGGTGCCCAAGGCTGAAATCGAAGGGGATATGGGCGATTCCCACATGGGCCTGCAGGCGCGGCTGATGTCCCAGGCGCTGCGCAAGCTGACCGGCATCATCAGTAAGTCCAACTGTTGCGTGATCTTCATCACCCAGATCCGCATGAAGATCGGCGTGATGTTCGGCAACCCCGAGACCACCACCGGCGGCAACGCGCTCAAGTTCTACGCTTCGGTGCGCATGGATATCCGCAAAATCGCCACGCTCAAGCAGGGCGACCAGATCATCGGTTCCCGCACCCGGGTCAAGGTAGTCAAGAACAAGGTGGCGCCCCCCTTCAAGGAGGTCGAATTCGACATCCTGTATGGCGAGGGGATTTCGCGCACCGGCGATGTGCTGGATATGGCTGTCGAGAGAAGCATCGTCGAGAAGAGCGGCGCCTGGTTCTCCTACGGCAAGGAGCGCATCGGACAGGGACGCGAGAATTCCCGCACCTGGCTCAAGGAGCATCCGGAAGTCCTGGCGGAGATCGAGGAAAAACTTCTGGCGATTGTCAAGCCGGCCCCAGCGGCTGCAAAGCCGGAGTAAAACGCGGAGGTAGCCTGTGGAGCTGAACGAAATACTCACGATTGCCTTCAAGGCCAAGGGCTCGGATATCCATATCAAGACCGGACTGCCGCCGATCGTCCGCATCGACGGCCGGCTGCATCCGATCCCCAACGCCCAGCGCCTGTCTCCGGACTATGTTTCATCCACGGCCCAGTCGATGATGAATGACCGCCAGAGGCGGATTTTCGAGGAAAACTCCGAGGTGGACCTGGCCTATGCCGTTCCCGGGTTGGGGCGTTTCAGGGTCAGCGTCTACCGCCAGCGCGGAACTGTGGCCATGGTTTTCAGGTCGATCGCCTTCGTGATCCCGACTCTGGAAGGGCTGAACATGCCGCCGGTGATCCAGAAGATCTGCAAGGAGGAGCGCGGCCTGATCCTGGTGACCGGAACCACCGGTTCGGGAAAGTCCAGCACCCTGGCGGCGATGATCGATTCTATCAACCAGAGCCGCACCTGCAATATCATCACCATTGAAGACCCGGTGGAGTTTTTGCACCGCGATAATAAGAGCATCATCAGTCAGCGCGAGGTCGGCTCCGATACCCCGACCTTCTCGGCGGCGCTGAAGGGCGCATTGCGCCAGGACCCGGACGTGATCCGTGTGGGTGAGATGCGTGATTACGAGACCATCGAGACCGCCATGACCGCCGCCGAAACCGGCCACCTGGTCATGTCAACCCTGCATACTATGGATGCTGCTGAAACCATCAACCGCATCATCGGCGTTTTTCCTCCCTACCACCAGCGCCAGGTGCGCGTCCAGCTGGCCAGCATCATAAAAGGGGTTATCTCGCAGCGCCTGGTGCCGCGGGCGGACGGCAAGGGGCGTGTGCCGGCGGTGGAGGTGATGCTGGCATCG
>JAURXC010000175.1 GCA_030654645.1 Deltaproteobacteria bacterium
TGGCGCAAATTGAAAGTGACTGCGTAGCCGGTGAGCAGGCGCCGCATAAACGTTGCGAGTTTGATCTGCTGTGGCCGCAAAAGTATGTGAACGTGATTGTCCAGGAAAGCCCAGGCAAGGCAGTCTGTACGGGTTTCTCCAAGAAGAGTGGAAAGGCGGGATGCAAATGAAAGGCAATCTTCGTCGTCAAGGAAGATAGGGCATTTTTCAATGCCCCGAACGATAACATGGTGCAAAATACCGGGTATGTCGATTCTGGCGGTTCGTGGCATGGGGTGATTTTATCAAACCAAGGAAAGTTGGTCAACAACTTAACAGCGTCCCCTCACTAGCCTCGGTGTTCTCGCAGTTGGTTTTATGGTTTTGTCAACTGCATTGGTCTGACCCTCTCAGGCTCGTGCCATATATTGGTTTCGTTTGTCGGAACAAAGAGCTCGTCTTTACCTCGCATCACACGAAGGGTCTCGACCTTCAGAACTCCGGTTTCGTTGAAGTGGAATACCCACAAGGATTCAACGAAGCGGCCATCGGCAACCATTTCCGACAATCTGGCGCCAACCTTGAAGGTAACCCCTGAACCTTGCTTGACCATGTCGAAGACACCAAGAATGTCCACGTCTCTCAACTCGGATACATACGGCTCAAGTGCTTTCCGCACTGCGTTCACAATTTTTGGTGTCTCGGTCGTGAAGGCACCGCGAAGATCTTCCACTTCCATAACCTTGCTCATCATGAATTTGAACGTGGAGTCTTCTTTACTCTTGGCCTCCATATATTTTTGCAGGACTCTATTGCTGTAGTTGCTCTTGCCGACGATGGCAGACTGAATGAGGTGAAACAATTCGTGGCAGTTCGGGCACAATTGAAGTGTGTGCCGGTTCTCTCCGCTTTGGGCAAAACTAAGGACATGGTGGCGATGGGAGATTGGATGCGCACAGCACGCGCAGGGAGTTGTGCGTTCCTGAAGAGTCGTCCTTCGTCGATCTGGCTTCAAGTTTTTGATGACTTCATCCTCTCGATTTCTTGTCCTACGCCCAAAGCTTGATCAGCCACTTTTGGACCGGTCTATCGCTGGCAAAATCTTCGAACTCCGATGTTCTGCAACTCTGGGTTGGATTATTGTATATCATGAGAAAGATACTCTTTCGAAAATCCACTCCAATCATGAAATTCAATCCTTTTGATTCCTGCTTTTTTAGCAGTCGCAATTAAAGAATAGTCATGGATTACCTTGTTAGCTTGATCTGCTTGAAAGTTTACCTTTACCTTCATAGTTCTTTTATTTTCACCTTTAAACGATATTTCTGTAGCTGTTCTAAATTCTGTTAGCCATTTGTGCGAAAAAACTTCTTTCAGTTCCTGCCGAGTATATTGAGAGGCTTCTAGAACCACAGGGACATTAGCTTTTTCTTTTTCTTTTATATGGTCATCAACTTCCTTTAGTGCCTCCATGGCTTCCTTATAGCTTGAACTTCTGCTATCTACGCATTTGAGATGGTTTTCAATTTTTTTATAGTCTTGTAGAGTCTTATCCCGCTGGCATAGCAGGGTCTTTGCGTAGTCTAATTGTTTTTTACTTTCTGATTCGTAACGTTGACAACCAGATAGGACAGCCATCACTAAAATTGAGACAATAAGTATCGATAGTAAATTTCTCATCTTTCCCCTCCAACATCTTATTCACCGGTTCACGCGCACGTGAACCGGTGATCTCCCCAAATGGAACATTTATCCGGCATACTTGTCAGAGCTACTTGGGATCAACTACGCCGTCCGCACTTCCAGCCGTAACCCCTCAATCTTCTCAAAATCACACCGCCAGTTCCCGGAAACGCCGCACCGCCTCGGGGATGGTCTCCTCGCGGATGTTGCCGAAGGCCAGCCGCAGATACCCCTCCAGGCCGGCGCCGAAGACTTCGCCCGGCAGGCAGATGATGCCGGCCCGGTCCACCAGTATTTTGGCGGCTTCGCGGCCGCTGCAGCCGTCGAAGGGATGCCTGACCCAGGCGAAGAAGGCGCCGCTGGACGAGAGGTGGAAACGGTTGCCCGGCTTCATGAATTCGGCCCGGAACAGGTCGTGGCGGCGGGCCATCATCTCGCGGTTGGCCGCTACCCAGCCATCCAGGTTTTCGACTCCGAATTTGACCGCGTGCTGGGTGATGCGCGGCTGGCAGACCGCCATCGTGTCCTGGGCCTTGAGGGCGTGGTGGATGAACCCTTCGGAAGCGGCCAGCAGGCCGGCGCGGTAGCCGGTCAGGGCGTAGGTCTTGCCGAACGAGGCGATATGCACCAGGTTTCCGCCCCACTCCGGGTCGCTGAACAGCTCGTGCGGACGGCTTCCGCCGGGGATGAACTCGTTGTAGGTTTCATCCAGCACCAGCGCGATATCGTGACGCCGGGCCACCTCCAGAAGCTCGCCGATCACAGCCGGCGGCGTGATGGCGCCGGTCGGGTTGCTGGGAGAGACCAGCAGGATCGCCCTGGTTCTGTCCGTGATCAGCCCCTCGATGGTGGCCGGGGAAGGCAGACCGCCATCGGCCTCGACAAAAGGCGCGCAGACGCCGCGGATGCCGAGCATGTCCAGCACCATCGGGTGGTCGAAGTAGCAGGGCGCCTGCAGCACGACCTCGTCACCGGCGCG
Organism: Deltaproteobacteria bacterium; assembly: GCA_030654645.1. Lineage (GTDB taxonomy): Bacteria > Desulfobacterota > Desulfuromonadia > Geobacterales > Pseudopelobacteraceae > JACRCG01. The sequence continues at coordinate 2,642 of JAURXC010000175.1, forward strand.
GCAGAGGGTCACGATCGCCAGCCAGAAGGCCTGGCTGGCGCCGATAGTCAGGCAGAGATTGGCAGGCGATAGCCGGGCGCCGTATTTGCGCTGGTAATAACTGCAAATTGCCTCGCGCACTTCTGGCAGACCCTCGTCCGGCGAGTATTTGGACAGGAGCGGGTCAGACAGCAGCCCGGACAGGTGATCCGTCAGCTCGGGGGCCGGGGCGTAATCCGGCACCGCCTGGCACAGGTCGATCAGTTCCGGGCCGTCGGCGGGACGCTGCGCAACCCAGTTCTTTACCTCGGAAATCGGCGGAAAATGGACCGCGGTTATCAGCGGTGAAAGGACCATGCTCATCTGTATCTCCAGTCGCTTTATTCGGCCCGACTATAGCAGAAATCCACAGCCCCGCACGCACAATTTTCTCCTACAAAATTCATGTTTTAACTTGACACAACCCTTGACGGCGGCTATAAGTTTCATCAATGTGGAAAAAAGTGGAACATTGTGGAAAATAATGCCAACGAGAAGGCCATGTTCAGGGGAATTTTCGAAACGACCATAGACGCCAAGGGGCGTACCAGCCTGCCGGCCAGGTTTCGGGAAGTCATGCTCGAAAAGCATGGCGACGAGCGTTTCTTCCTGACCAACTCGGTCCCGGTCGATCTGGGCGGCGGCATTTACAGCTCCGGCCTGCTGATATTCCCATACAACGAGTGGTTCGTCTTCGAAGAGAATTTCCGCGTCAGCAAGGGCTTCACCTCCGAACAACGCAAGAGCATCCTGCGCACGATCATTTCGCCGGCTCAGGAGTGCAGCGCCGACAAACTGGGACGCTTTCTGATTCCGCCTACTTTCCGCAAAAGCGCCGCGCTCGACCGCGAAGTCCAGTTCGTCGGCACAATGGACAAAATCGAAATCTGGAGCATGGCCGAGTGGGACAAGGTCCGCGCCCAGGATGTCAAGAACTTCCCCAGCGGCACTGAAGCCGCCGCTGAATTGGGACTGTAATGTCCGACTTCCGCCACCTGTCGGTGATGCCGGAGGAAGTGATCCGCTTCCTGGCGCCGAGTGACTCCAAAACCTACCTGGACGGAACCCTGGGGGGCGGCGGCCACAGCCTGCTGATCCTTGAAAACGCGCCCAATGCCCTGCTGGTCGGCATCGACCGCGACCAGGCCGCGCTGGCGGCCGCCGGAATACGACTGGCGGCATTCGGAGACCGTTTCCGGCCGGTGCATGGCGACTTTGCCGGCCTGGCCGGCCACCTGGAGACTCTGGGCATATCGGCGCTGGACGGCTTCATCCTCGACCTGGGTGTTTCCTCGCACCAGCTTGACACCGGCCAGCGCGGCTTCAGCTTCCAGCAGGACGCGCCGCTGGATATGCGCATGGACACCAGTCACGGCAAAACCGCCGCCGACCTGCTCAACGACCTGCCGGAGCAGGAGCTGGAACGGATCATCGGCGAATACGGCGAGGAACGCTGGGCCAGGCGGATCGCCGCCTTCATCGTCAACGCCCGGAACGAGTCGCCGATCACCACCACCTTCCAACTGGTGGACATCATCAAAGGCGCGGTGCCGAAGGCCAAGTGGGACGAGCGCATCCACCCGGCCACCCGCACTTTCCAGGGTCTGCGGATTGCGGTCAATCACGAGCTGGAAAGCCTGGAACGCGGGATGCGCGCAGCGCTGGACCTGCTCAAGCCGGGCGGCCGGGGCGTGATCATATCGTTTCACTCGCTGGAAGACCGCATCGTCAAGCACATCTTCCGCGAATACGCCGAAGGATGCACCTGCCCGCGTCAACTGCCGCTCTGCGTATGCGGCAAACAGCCGCGGGTAAAGATTCTGACCGGGCGGCCGGTCACCGCGACACAGCAGGAAACGGACGAGAATCCACGGGCACGCAGCGCCAAGTTGCGGGCCATTGAAAAGTTGTAAACCCATCCCCTCCCGGTTTGATCCCATGACAAGAGTGGGTTGAGGGGAGTCAGATTCAAGCTGTACAAAGAGGTAATCATCATGGCACAAGCAAGAGCAGATTATGGCAAGGTAGCCGCACCGCGCGCATTCGGCGGAGCGGAACTGGCGTCCCATCGCATCGACATATTCAAGTACCTGATGATCTGCATGATCCTGTTCACGATTGTGTCGGTCTTTCACGTCTGGTCGCGCTTCAGGCTGGTTGAGCTTAACCTGCAGATAACCGAGGTCAGCCGTCAACTGAAAGACGCCGAGCAAGAGCAAAAGCGCCTGAAACTGGAAGCAGCCTCGCTGAAGACTCCGGCGCGCATCGAAACCATTGCCAAAAATGAGCTGGGCATGGCGCTGCCGAACGAGCTGCAGGTAATTCACGTCAAATGAAGGATGAACGGGAAAAATGGGCCCGCATCCGGATCATAATGATCGGGACTGTTTTCGGCCTGATGTTCCTGATGGTAGTCGGCCGCGCCTTTTACCTCCAGATTCTGCAGCATGAAGAGCTCGTCAAGAAAGCTGAAAAGCAGCACCAGCACAGGGTGGATCTGACCCCGGCACGCGGCAGCATCCTCGACCGCAACGGCACTCCGCTGGCCGAATCGATCCACATGGATTCCTGCTATGCCGAACCGAAACGCATCAAGGATGTGGACGGCACCGCGGCAGTGCTTGCGCCGATCCTGGGAGTTCCCAAGCAGGAGTTGGTCGCAAAGCTCTCGATCAACAAGTCCTTCACCTGGGTAGAGCGCTGGCTGCCCCCCGACACCGCCATCAGAATCAAGAACATGAAGCTGCCCGGCATCGGATTCGCACCGGAGTCCAAGCGTTTCTACCCCAATGTAGAAACGGCGGCTCATGTGATCGGCTTCACCGGACGCGATCCCAACGGCCTGGAGGGGATCGAGCTCAAGTACGACGGGACCATCCTGGGCAATACCGGCTACATGATCACCGAGCGGGACGCTTTGGGACGGAATATCGCCATCAAGAACACCGTAATCAAGGATTCTTCTCCCGGCAATAGTGTCGTGCTGACGCTGGACAAGACCATCCAGTTCATTGCCGAAAAGGAACTGGCCAAAGCCGTGACCGAAAGCAACGCCAAGGGCGGCATGGCGCTGGTGATGGAATCGGACACCGGCAAGGTGCTGGCCATGGCCAACTATCCGACTTTCAACCCGAACGCCTACTCACGCTACTCGCTGGCCCAACTGCGCAATCGGGTGGTGGTTGACAGTTTCGAGCCCGGATCAACCTTCAAGGTTTTCACGATCGCCTCGGCACTTGAAGCGGGGGTTGTCAGGCCAACCGATGTCTACAACTGCGAAAACGGCAGCTACCGGATCGCCGATCGGACCATACATGACGACCATCCCCACTCACGACTGACCGTCTCGGAAATCATAAAATATTCCAGCAACATCGGCTCCGCCAAGATCGGCTTCAAACTTGGCGAGGAAAGACTGTCAAGCTATCTTCGCAATTTCGGCTTCGGCGGACGCACAGGAATCGACCTGCCGGGAGAATCATCCGGTTATGTAAAGCGCAACTGGTATGGAATCGACCTGGCCACAATTTCCTTCGGCCAGGGGGTTTCCCTGTCGGCCATCCAGCTGGTTTCCGCCGTATCCGCGATTGCCAACGGCGGAACGCTGATGAAGCCTTATCTGGTCGAGCGGATTCTCGATGATAGCGGCAAAGAGGTCCAGCGTTTCGAACCGCAGATAGTGCGGAGAGTCATCTCTCCCGAAACCGCCCAGAAGGTGTCCAGGATGATGGAAACCGTCACCGGCGAGGGGGGCACCGGCACCAAGGCTGCGGTGGATGGCTACCGCGTAGCCGGAAAGACCGGCACCGCACAGAAGGTTGACCCGGTCACACGCACCTATTCGGCATCAAAGCGCATCGGCTCCTTTGTCGGTTTCGTTCCCGCCGACAATCCGAAACTGACGATCGCGGTGATCATCGACGAGCCACAGGGCATCAAGTATGGCGGAGTGGTGGCGGCACCGGCTTTCAAGGCAATAGCGCAGAACACGCTGGCATACCTGAAGATAACCCCCAACATGCCGACCGCCAAGACGCCTAAGAAAGATGAAGAGACTGATGAGGGCGAAACCGAACCCGAGTCGGATGCCGACGGCTATATCGAGGACCCGGCCAACGCAGGGGCGGTCATGCCGAACTTCAGGGGCATGAGCATGCGCCATGTACTGCAGGTGATGGAAAAACGCGGCATAAACATTCGCCTGATCGGCAGCGGCAAGGCAATCGAGCAGAGTCCGCCGCCCGGACATGCCATCGGCGGAACCGGCGAGGTGTGGATCAAGTTCACACCTTCCGCTTAGCGAGGAACGCATGACACTGCAGCAATTACTGGAAAATCTTCCGGACATAGAAATACATGGTGACACGTCCGCAAGCATCAGCACACTGACCTGCGACTCGCGCAAAGCCGGAGCCGGCACGCTTTTTTTCGCGCTGCCGGGCACAGCGGCGGATGGGCACCATTTTATTGCAAAGGCGGTAACAGCCGGAGCAGCGGCGGTTATCCTTGAAAATGACCAATTCGCGCCTGACGGAATCCCCTGGATCAAGGTTAGGGACGGACGTGCGGCGATGGGGCTGATTTCATCACGCTTCAATGGCGATCCCACAGCATGCAGGCCCCTGATCGGCATCACCGGCACCAACGGCAAGACCACCACCACCTATCTGATCGAAGCGATCCTGGCAGCGGCCGGAATTCCGGCGGCGGTGCTCGGCACGATCAGCTACCGTTTCGGCGACAGAACCATCGCAGCCTCCCACACCACGCCCGAATCCACGGAACTGCAGAGCGCCTTCCGCCAGTTGGGCGAAGCCGGTGCAAAGGCCTTCGTAATGGAGGTTTCATCGCATGCGCTGGAGCAGAAACGGGTTGACGGCTGCCACTTCGATGTCGGCATTTTCAGCAACCTGACCCGCGACCACCTGGATTACCACGGCACGATGGAAAGCTACCTGGGGGCCAAGCAGCGGCTTTTCAGCGAACTGCTGCGCCCTTCTGCCGAGAAGCCGCTCCGGCGCGCCGCAGTAAACATGGACGATCCATACGGCTCCGCCATCGCCGCGTGCAGCAGCTGTCCTGTCATCACCTACGGAATCCGGGGAGAGTGCGATGTGCGGCCGGTCGATACGATCTCATCGGTAAACGGCATCAGCGGCACACTGGT
>JAURXC010000176.1 GCA_030654645.1 Deltaproteobacteria bacterium
AAACGTTTCATTCATTTACCTCCTTGATTGCTAGAAGGACAACGGGGTTCAGGTTAACCTTTCTGCCATTCCTCATCGAGGAAGCCTCAATCAGCCTCAGACAAGAGCAATGCATAAGGAACGCCCGAGGGGACGGGAACACCTCTGGGAACACCTCTGGGGTCAGGCTTGACTTTCGGATATTCGATATTAGAACACCTCTGGGGGCAGGAACGCCCGGAGGGACATTCTTAGCTTTTCTATCTGCCAACAAAACAACTTACTCTCCCTCTCCTGCCCCATACCGTTCCAAACTCTCCCTCACAACCATCTCCCGCTCCCGCTCAACCTCAACCCGCAACTCCTGAAACATAATTAAAATCAAATGTTCACGCAACGACGCAACGACGCAACGAAAACCTTAAATCAAAATCATCTGCAAATTCCATAAAGGTTATGCTTTTGGTGTCAAGATCTTGATTCTCGTTGCGTCGTCGCGGCGTCGCGTGAGTAAGGGTTTCTTCAACCTCCCAAGCCATTCACTATCCGTTTAAAGCCGTCCTTCAAAAGGTTTTCACCGAAATTTATCAACAAACCAAGACGACATCCGGTTAAACGAAGATAGGTCAGCAGCTGTTTCGAATACACCGGTTGCAATCGTTCAACGGATTTCAATTCAATGATGACCTTCTGTTCCACGAATAGATCAGCTCGAAAGCCTTCCTCAAAAATAATATCCTGAAATCTGATCGGTACTGGAACCTGACGTTCTACAGTCAAGCCCATATCGGTCAGTTTACGGAGTAATCACAGGGGTCGCGTCTACAGATTTCATTTTCTGCAATCTGTAGACGCGACCCCATCATTCTTTTCCCTAAACAGTACCGGATGCAACGATGAACTCGCCCTGCAACTGCACCAGGCCGCTCATCGCCTTGCTGATAGACTGGCGGGTGGGGAGGACTTGTTTGCGGGCGGCCTTAATCCGCTGATTGGCTTCATCGTGCCTGCCGGCGTCAACGAGGTCGAGCGTTTCCTGTGCCTCTTTGGTAAGCCAGTTCGTCAGCTCATGGAGCGCCATATCCATTTGGGAATCGGCATAGCTTAGCCCCCTGAACAGGGCCTCCATCTGGGCGGCTTCGTTGGACGCCAGCACATCGTAAAACCAGCGGTGGAGATAATTCTCATAGATGTTCCAGATCTTGTGGCAATGGCCGCGTGATTCGCTTGCCCGTGCCCACATCTGCCCCCCCTCCAGCGTGAGGAGCACCGCCCGTTCCTCGGCCATCCTCCCGACCGGATCGAATGACAGGCTGAGAAAGCGCAAAAGTTCGGCATCACAGGCGCCATACACCTTCGACAGCTCCCCCAGCACGGCAACAAGCTTGTCGGCGGCAGGATCCGGCTGGCGCAGGAGCTTGCTTTTCACGGACTGGATGATTCCGAGTTTGTCGGCAAGGTCAAACAGATCGTTCAGGATCGGCATTGCTGTACTCCTTTCGATTGTGAATTCTGGTCGCGGTAGGAATGTCTCCGTGTACTTGAGTGTACTTGTGGTCGCCAAATCTCAAATTTTGAATTTGGGAACACCTCTGGGGTCTTGACTTTCGGATATTCGATATTAAACTACCGCGAGTACTCGCGACCCCTGATTTGTACTCCTTGCCCCGAAGCTTACTCTCAACGCTTATGTCACCCAAACTTAGGCCACTCGGTTTCAAGCAGCCACTTATTGCCCATATCTTTGATGGTGCTTCTGAGTGCCCCGGCATCCAGTTTCAACTGCGCCTGCAACTCCATCTGGGAATGGGTAAGTCTCCTGTCAAAATATTCTTCGGTTATTACCGTTGCCATGGCCAATCCCCCTTATGGTGTATTTCCCGAATATGCAGCGAGAACCTTGTCCCATCTGTCAAGAAAATCGGCTGCCTTGACTCCAGCCGTACCATTCAGGGAAATTCTACGTTTGACAATTGCCTTGGCTACGGCCTCTTCTTTCAACCTCAGGTTGCCAGGGTCCATGGCTGCAATTACTGAATCGATATCAGCGGTACTGACCGGAGGATTGGTAGCAAGCAATATGGCTGTTTCCTTATTCAACGAATCAACCTTTTTATATAGTTCAGGCACAACCTGTGCGCTTTTCAGGGCATATTCCTGGGAGATGATCTCCGGAAATTCGAACTTCTGGGATTGAATGGAAACCAGCTTATCTCCGCCTTTTTCCGCAAGTTTGCGGGCGGCGATTCCCGTTGCGAAGTATTGCGCAATGCCAACTCCGGATGAATTTGAACCACCACTGATGTTGGCCCCGAAGCTGGCCAGTACAGAATAGGTGTCCCGATTGTTTTCCTCGTTGCCCACATATTTGAGACTCGAAACCACGCTCGTAAAATTCCTGAAAATCTTCCCGGAAGAAAAGTTGGAGTACCTTGAATCTCTTGAATTGACGTACAACGGCATCCAGACGCCTTCCTGACGAGTATAACCAACGGTCATCGACGGAACATTGGTTGTAGAATTGAGTGAAAGATCAACGGCAAGCTTGGTTTGTGTGCCGAACACCAATGTGTCCGAATGACTTGGAATACATCCGGAAAGCAGCATCGTCACTGCTATCATATGGAAAATCAGTTTCAGTTTGAATCTACAGTTACGCATAATCCCTCCTTCTCCAAAAATGATAAATTGCGGACAGCATCTTTAAGCTGTTGTTCGTTCATTACCCGTATGACAAGCCTGCAATCGAGCGGAATGTACTCGTTACGTTCGTGGTAGTATCCAAAACCCAGTCCATTTTCCACCCTCAAACCCAAAGAGGTGTATTCCATCGCCTGAAATTTTCCGCTACTGCTGGTAGTTGGAGGTGTAATTACCCTTACGTAGCCGAAGTGGTGCCTCACGGTACTACCATCATCCCTCACCGTTATCGCTGCACAAGATGCTATCAGAGTTGTCATGCAGATCATTCCGCACAGAGTTTCAATTTTCATGTAACGAATTTTCCAAGGCATTTTTGCACGTATCCACTAATTCGCATGAAATTCACGGCAATCTTTCAACAAACGCTGCCAGCAAAATCCAGCAACTGCAAACCCAGCCTATTTAGCCGCCGGTCCCGTCTTTTTGAGATCGGAGGCAGCCTTCTCCTCGGGTGACTTGCCGACCGCCCGGATGTTGATCAGCCTGCCCAGCATGTCGAACCAGAAGGGGGCGCCGAGCGAGACAGCTATGGCCGTGAACATGATCCCCAGAAACTTGAGAACGAGATGACGGAAATCGTCCGTGGAAAAACACTCGAGGGAGAAGTAATAGCCTTCCCAACCCCAGGTTAATCCGGTGGCTTCCAGCTTGGTCAGGTTATTGTCCACAACCTGCTTCGCATCCTGATTGGGAACGGACTTGACGACCCGGCCGGCGGAATAACCGGCAAAGGCCTTGCTGGCCTCCTCGGCCTGGGCAACGATCACCGTGCGCTTGGCCGGGTTGGTGTAAAGGTCCTTCACGATCTGGATGGTGTCGGCGTTCATCAACAGACAGACAACCATGGATATCAGGATGGCTGATGTCTGGGTCTGGTTCTTGTACCAGGCCGTCACCCGGTTCATGGCCTCTTTGAACCAGCCGACCAGCCCGGCTTGCAGTTTTGCCAGGTCACCGCCGGCATCTTCGGCAATGATCAGCAGGGCCCGGCGCAAGTCGGAATCGACGGGCAGGCTGCTCTTGACCCCGGCAACGAAGCGGTCGAACTTGTTCGCCGGGGCAGAATCCTCCAGTGGCGGCGCGAACATATCCAGCATGACGCGGGCGAAGGTGGCATCGGGTATGTATGACGGCCGGGTGTCTTTTTCATTGAGCGACCTGATCAAGGGGTGGTCGTAGAAGGCGTCCACGACACCGTATTCTGCCGCTCCGGATGGCGGCACCGGTCCGGGAGACCGGTCATAGGGCACTTTCTGTCGCAACGACCCATTCCGGGCATGTTCGCCCAACAGGTTGGAGATGCCTGCATAGAGGTGGTTTTCGCGCCGGTCCATCAAACCGGCGTAAATCTCGTTGGCGGCGACACATACGAGCGCCAGCAGCGCGTAGACGAATACAAGCCCGATCATCACATCCAACAGCGGAAATCCGAACATGATGCACCTCCTGTCATTTCATCGTTTTCAGACTCGGTCTCAAACGATAAAAATCCCTTCTGCTGATCCCGGACTGCGCTCCCTCATCGCTCATTTTGCATCCACCTTTCAATAGTGTCGGCTCCAAGGTTACGTCAGACACCAGGACGGAGCCTTGGTCTTGATGTGCTGCTCAACGGTGGAGAGGGTTCTCCCGGCGGTTTTTAATCGGTGCAATGAATTAAAACCGCCCTACCTCAGGTTCAACGGCATCAGGGTAAAAACGCCATCCACACGATCGGGAACATCCCGTAATGTCTGCCAACTCCAGGATGAGCGGCTCCAGATGAACGGCTCGCCATTGACATGGGCTGTACCGTACAGCATCCAGAATCCGGTACTGGAAGCCGAGGTGTCCAGGATGCCGGACAGATCCTTGAACGCTCGAACCATGCTGGTGGAAACAACCTTGGAGTCAATGGAACCATCGGGGATCTGCTTGGGGTAATCGGTCTCCCCATAGCCCAGATCCCAGCGCCCGAACAGGGAGAGCGGGTTGGCCGGATCGGTATGGGTAATGAGCTGCTTGGCCGATTCCACATCCATGACACCGGGGAGTCCTTCTCTCAGCTGCGCGCGTCTGGCCGGACGGTTGTCCGTGGACTCCAGATCAGTTCGTACCTGCCGCGAAGCCGGAAAGTTTATGCCCATCAGATAGTCGCGGGTAACCATTTCGCTGTCGTATTCAACGGCCCAGGGGGTAGGTCCCGACGCCGGACTGGTGGTGACCGTATAATCCTTGCCGGGCGCCTGCTTATAAAATACGAAACAGTTGTAGGACATCTCCACCAGACCGGTTTCCCTGGTAAAGGCATCCGCCAGCATGTAGCCGTTCAGATAGGTGCCGGTATTGTCCAGGGAGATGGCCGTGAAAAACTCGTCAATCGAGTGCGAGAATTGTTCCGCGAGGGTAGCCCGCCAGAAGATCCATAGCCCCTCGATCTTGGTGCTGCTTGTGCTCGCCCGGTGAGTGGTCTCGTTGAACATGATCCCCTTGTTGTTGTACCCGAAATCGGTACCGGAACCGATCAGGCCGGGGCTTGCGGCATTCAGCGTCAACAGGTCGTTGTTCACCGCAAGCGTCTGGGTCATGGTCTGGGAGAGAAATCCCTGCCAGGTGTTGTGGGTAAGAATTACCTCACCATCCACGCGCTTGAGAAAAGCCGAACATTTCTCGCGAGGCCTGGCCTCCAGCCTTGCCGTGCCGGACGTTTCCTTTGTGTCCGCGATAATATCCATAAGGTCACAGTAGGCATTCAGGAAATAGACATCCATGAAGCTGAGACCGCCTGTCTCATAACCCAGGGTAAGTTCAGCCGGCTTGAAATACTTCTTGTCAGGTAACCAGACCCCGGAGAAATCAAGGCTGGCAGGTTTGTCGATGGTCGCGCCATGGTAAATACCCAGCATGCGGAATAACAACCGCTTGAGGTTGAAGACCGCGCTCCGGTCATTTTTCGGATCTCTGACCCATGCCAGGAAGGAACTGTAATTGGTATTCAGCAGACCCGCAGCTTTCTGCAGCTCCGCCTTGGTGGGACACGGCTGCTTCGGAAATGCATGGGAGGGATCCAGCAGATAGGAGTTGCTCCAGGCGTTGTCACGTGCGGAGATGATGGTTTTGCCCTGAAGCTTGCCCTGTACAAACCCTGCATTATACTCGGCCTTCAGATCATTGGCATCCCTGGATACCACGGTCATGTTGACGATATTGTTAATGGTCTCAATCACCCCGGAGGCGCCTTCAATGGCATACTTCACGGGTTTCGACGAACCGGTTCGGGACCTTGCGGCTGCGGAAGATGATGACTTCTGACTCTTTTTATTGACGACAGCTTTCATGAAATCCCCCTGGTATTATTTTTTGCTCTTCTTGCCCTGGATTTTTGATTTTATTGCAAGTTTTCCGTATTGTTCCCCCATCAGCACGTGTGCATAGGTTTTATCGCTTTGTTGTGGGACGGTTAACCTGAAGTCAACCTTGCTTTGAAAAAGCATTACATAATCCGAACCGCCAAACAGGAAATAACCGAGCATGTCTCCCTTCTTGAAGGTAGTGCCTTTCGTGACGTTTTTTTCAAAGTTGACAGAGGAAACCTGCGACATGCCAATCGGCAACAACGCTACCAGGCCGAATTCTTTCGTTTCGATAATCACGCAGCCACGCGTTTCGATCATTTGCCAACCGGGTGTGTTTGCATCAAGAGCATACTTCCCGGACTTGGCGTCCCAAGTCAGAATACCGCCAACAGCGTCGTCGCTCTGAATGATGCGAACTTCTTTTACGGTTCCGCCGACAGGAAAGTGATACCGGTGATAATCGTTCACATCGAGAAATGTATGGGTCAACGTGCCATTGGCGAAGGCGTTCCTGTAGGCACTCCCTTCACCGATCAGTTCAGCGATGGACTTGAAGACCTTTGATTTGATGGAAACTCCTTTACCAGGCTCGATGTTGGAGTTTTTATCGATCTTCCATACGCCTTGGGGCTTTGAATCGGCTGGAGCGGCTACGATGTATGGGTCATGGGGAGAGGCGATCGGGCGTTGCCCAGGTGATTTCAAATACCGTGCAAAGAAGTCGTTGAAGGTTTTCCAGTTTGCCGGATCTTCATACCACCCTTTGCTCAATCCGAATCGTTCGTCTTCCAGGGCTTTTTTGTAGTACTCATCATTCCACGATCCTTCTGAGCTTAAATACGTGCCCCAGGCCTTTGTAAAAAGGATCATCCAGCTGCGATATGGCTCATGGTATTGCAGGGAATTGTTGTAATATCCCTTGTTCTTTAATTCAACAAGCGGTTGATCGTTAATAAAATAGAAGTAATCCAGACTCTGATCGATTTGATCGTACAATTTCGAATAGGGAAGATCCGGCAGAATTGTCCATGGCAGTGCCTTAGCCGCCCAATCTAAAAACGTATAATACTCCTCCAGGGTTTGGGCCGGATTTGTCACCCTGTCCGGATTGATTTTTCTTGCTTTTTCTATTGATTCGACCAGCATCTTTTTTAATTCCGCATTATGCTCCACCATGGTTATAAATTGCTGTGTAGCCGGAGCATGCTGTATTTGAGCCGATGTATCTGCCTGCCCAAACGCGTTGAAGTTCAACAAAAAACAGATGGCAAAAACCGACAGTACCCAGGCAAAATATTTTTTTGTTTTCATCGTGTTTCCTCCTTAGTTGTAATGCCAACCGGGGTGTTGCTCGGGGTCGGACCAAACCAACCCACTGAATCCGCAGGGAAAACATCCCAAAAGCAGCTGTTATTTAGGCTTAGATACCCATTTTCAGGGTCAAAAACGGTACTCTATAGGTTCAAATTCCTCTCTCAACGCACATCCGGAGTCCACCATGGTCAGGCTTCCAAGTTGCTAAGTAGTTGTAAAACTAAAAGAACAAATCCCTGTCGCACACAAAAAAAACCGCCCGCCAGCAAATGCCGGCAAAGCGGTCCCATAATCCCCCATGTTCCCTGTCACTCTTCATCGTCCACCACATAACATAAAATTTTTCTCACGCTACTACTGAAAAACCCGACTGTCAACGAATAACATCAATAATAACAACTATCTCACTTGGCGACGCAACGACGCGACGAAAACCTTTAAATCCATAAACGGCAATTAACCGCCGAGAAAAACGGATGCACGCCGATAAAAGCTGGACAT
>JAURXC010000183.1 GCA_030654645.1 Deltaproteobacteria bacterium
AGATGCAACATCCCTTGGTATCACCTCGGCTGTTACTAACTGGGCCGTAGCAGGAAACGCAGCCAGCTCCTTGTCGTACATGGATACCTCGCTGACAACCCTCCGTTCCAAGTCTTCGGTTCTGGCCAGTAACCTGTCCGTTATCACTACCCGTCAGGATTTCACTGATAACGTCATCAACACTCTGCAGCAAGGTGCCGATGGCCTGACCCTGGCTGACATGAACAATGAAGGCGCTAACATGCTGATGCTGCAGACCCGTCAGTCTCTGGGCACCACTGCTCTGAGCCTTTCTTCACAGGCAGCCCAGTCCGTTCTCCGTCTGTTCTAGAAACCTGGGAGTTCTGATTAGTACAAACTTTGCTGAACTCGCGAGGGGGGCCTATGCCTCCCTCGTTTTGTTTCAGGAAACCAGGAGGTGGTTATGGATGCAACTAAAGTCAGCAGTGTCGTAATGGCCAGCAACGCATACAAACAGCCGCTGCCGACTCAAATGCCTGCCAAAAATCAGGATAAGGATGCTTCGGTTCAGGTTTCAAACAACAATTACGCCAAAACGGATTTGGTCCGGGTCAGTTCGACAGTCGCCTTGAAAAATCTTGATACCGTTCGGGTCATCGAGCAGATGCACGCCAGCCTCAATCAACTGGCAAATGGGGTGCTTGAGACCAATGAGTCATTGAACAAGGCAGTGGATCTGGTTGACTCGATGAAGAGCAGTATTCAGGCAGTTATCAAAAACTTTCCCCCTTTCCCGGTTGACAGCAAAGAAAGAAATGATAGACTTATGGAGTACAACGCTTTGCGCAAGGAACTCATTAGTCTCATGGTCCCTCCTCCGCCACCACCGGTATATGAGAAGATCAAACATATGTGGGAGTCGCTTTTTGAGGACCAGAATGGTAGCTTATTAATGAATTCTGCTCCGTTGCTTGAGAATTCCAGCAGTGACGCCCAATTGAAAGATGCATCCCAGGATCTTGACAAAACATCCGCACAACTGGCGGATTTCAGCAGTAAGGTTACTCAGGCTCTGGTTCAGCCATGATATCATGTCACTCAAAATAACGCTCAAGCCATATGAAAAAGTTATAATAGGCGGCGCTGTCATCAAGAACGGAGCATCCAGCAGCCATCTGTTGATCGAAAATAATGTTCCGATTCTCAGACAGTCGGATATATTATCCGAGCATGAAGCTACAACCCCATGCCGTCGTATCTATCTGGCTATCCAGCTTATGTATATTGATGAAAAGCGTAGCGCCGAGATTCATCCTATTTACTGGGAACTGGTCAGGGAGTTGCTTGGTGCTGCTCCGAGCATGAAAGACTTGATTTCACAGATAAGTCAGGCTATCCTGAGCGACAGGTATTACCAAGCGTTGAAGTTGACTAAAAAACTCGTGGCCTATGAAGAGGAGCTCTTATACAATGAATCAAAACTCCGTTAACGCTTACACATCCATGCAGAAAGAAGTTCTCAGCGGCAGGGAACTGGAAGCCTCGGTTTTGTCCCGTGCGGGAATCATGCTGAAGCAGGTACAGGAAAACTGGGATGCGGCTGATCGTAACGAAAAGTTATTGGACGCGGTAAAGTTTAACCAGAAAGTGTGGAGTTTTTTTCAGGCGGAGCTTTCTGATCCGGAAAATCCGCTTCCTAAAAATCTTAGGGAAGATATTCTGAACCTCAGCATCTTTGTTGATAAGCGCCTGTTTGAAGTCTTGGCCTTCCCGGAAAAAGAAAAGCTTTCAATTGTGATTGATATCGATTTCAACATTGCCGCTGGTCTGAGAACGACTCCGGAACAATAACTTCCACTGACAATTGCATAGTCGTCAGCTTCAGAAAATCCTTTGAGTCGTCTCAAGGGATTTTCTGCTTTTACAGACTGCGATCTTCTAGGGCTGCTGCAACGGTTTCGATTACTTTGGCCCACCCGCTGTCTTGCTGCTTCTGTCGAAAAATCCGCATGGTCGGATACCATGGCGAGTCATTGCGTCGTAACAGCCAGCGCCAGTCCGGCGCAAACGGGAGTAGCAGCCAGGTCGGCTTGCCAAGAGCGGCAGCCAGGTGGGCTGTGGCGGTGTCGATCGAAATTATCAGGTCCAGTTGATCAATCAAGGCGGCTGTGTCGGAAAAGTCATTAATATTGACGGTCAGATCGATTAATCTCATCTTGTCTGGCGGGAAGGCGCCTTGTTCCGATCCTTCTCCGATCTGAAGCGAGAAAAAAGTGACATTGTCTACGGCTCCAATCGGGGCAAAATCCGATAATCGGCAGGATCTTAACGGGTCCGGGTAGCTCTTGCCGGCCCATACCAGCCCGATCCGACGTGTGTCACGATAACCCGACATGAGTGATGACCATTTTCTGCGGTATTCCGGGGGTGCATACAAATACGGAATCCTGGCCGGGATGTTATCAAGCGTGGTGTTATAAATGCGAGGTAACGACAGTAGTGGCGCCTGATAGTCTGCGCCTGACGGTGCGGCACCGAAGGGGATAACCAGCTCCACTCCATCGATTACCTGAAAAAGCGAAACCAGCTGCGGATGGCATTCAAGTATGACCGTCCCACCCTGTTGCAATACAAGCGGTGCGTAGCGAACGAACTGGATCGCATCTCCAAATCCTTGCTCGGCGTGCAGCAGGATAGTACGACCATGAAGCGGGGTGCCATCCCATTGCGGAATATCCGTATGGAGCATTGGCGATGTGAAGCCGGCTTTGAGCCAACGCCATTCGTACTCCTGCCATCCTTCGGAATAGCGGCCCTGCAGAAGCAGGTTCAGTGCGAGGTTCCAGTGCGCCTCGGCAAAATCAGGATTGAGAGCCTGTGCTTCCCGGCAACTCATTTCCGCTTCGATGATTTTACCGGTTGCCTGTTGTGCCGTTGCCAGTGTTGTCAATGGGACTGGAGATGACGGCAGCAGGCGGGCGGCGGTTTCGAAGCTCTCGGTTGCCTCCGCAAAGCGACCGAGTGCCATGAGCGAGTTGCCCAGGTTGTTGTGGGCTTCGCCCATGTTTGAATCCAGTTGCAGCGCGCTTCGGTAAGCGGAAACGGCTTCATCGTATCGTCTAAGGTCGTGCAGAGCGGAACCTGCATACAGAAAGACTGCCGGGTTCGGTGCTGCAAGATCTTGAATCCGCAGAAAGTAATTCAGGGCTGCGGACGGGTCTCCTGTTTTTAGTAATGCGCAGCCCTTCGAAAACAGCTCCCGCGCCTGCACTGCAGTTGTATTTGCGTTACATGACTGCAAGGTTGTAGCCTTTCCCTTCCAGATAGCTGACGATTTCCTTGATGTGCTCATAGCCGCGCGTTTCCAGTTCCAGCGAAACATCGGTCCTGCCGATTGCCAGGGTTTTTGAACGCCGGTCGTGGGTGATGTGAAAAATATTCGCACGGGTGGCAGCTATGTTTTCAGCCAGTGTAGCCAGCGCACCGGGATGATCATCCAGCTCAATTGTCAGCTTGAGGTAGCGCCCACCGGCGATAAGCCCGCGTTCGACGACCTGCGAAATGGTTTTCACATCAATGTTGCCGCCAGAAAGCAGGCACACGGTCTTGCCCTCGATCTCAGGTATCCTGCGGTTCTGTATCGCGGCCAGCGTGACCGCCCCCGCTCCCTCAACCAGCATCTTTGTCTTTTCCAGAAGAGAAACGATCGCCAGGGCGATTTCTTCTTCTTCAACCTGGACGATTTCATCAACAAGATCGCAGATTATCGGCACCGTTCGGGAGCCCGGCAGCTTTACGGCAATACCATCCGCCAGAGTGACGCTGACCGGCTTCTCTGTCGGTTTTAGTGAGGCAAAAGACGCCGACATTGAAGCCGCTGCAACGGACTCCACGCCGATAATTCTGACGTGTGGCGCTTTGTCACGGATCGCGGCGGCCATGCCGGCGATCAGGCCGCCACCTCCGACCGGGATTATCAGGTTGCGAACCTCAGGCAGCTCTTCGAGTATCTCCAATGCGATTGTTCCTTGCCCCGCCATGACCAGCTCGTCATCAAAAGGATGTACGAACAGAGCGCCGCTGTTCTTTTGGGCTGTCAGGGCAGCCGCGCAGGCTTCGTCGAAGTTGCGGCCGGTCAAAACAACCTCGGCGCCGTAATCGCGAGTGGCCTGAACTTTTTGAGGAGGGGTGATCTCCGGCATATAAACCGTTGCGGCAACCCCAAGCAGATCTGCCGAGAAGGCCACTCCCTGGGCATGATTGCCGGCAGAAGCTGTAATTACTCCATTGACAAGCTTTTCGCGGGGCTGGGAAGTCATGAAGTTGAGCGCCCCCCTGATTTTGAATGACCCCGTTCTCTGCAGGTTTTCACACTTGAAATACAGTGGTATTCCCAGTTGTTCGGTATAGTAGTGCGAATAGATCAACTCGCTGCGGCGAACCCGCTTTTTGAGTCGGTCATATGCATCGTAAATCAGGTCCGTCAGGGGCATATATTTAACTCCGTCTAAAGTGTGGACTGATAGTATCAGAGTGCGTTACAAGGGTCAAACATACTTGGCAATCGTGCATTTTGCTGATAGAGTCTGCGAACTATTTCTCAGGAGGAACCATGGATCCCATTCACCATTCGCTTATTATTCTTGGAGCCGGCCCTGCCGGGTATACCGCTGCAATTTACGCTGCAAGGGGCAATCTTAACCCGGTCATTATAACTGGACTACAGCCGGGAGGCCAGCTTACCACTACAACGGAAGTAGACAACTGGCCCGGCGACCATGAAGGCGTTCAGGGTCCCGAACTTATGGAACGCATGCGTTTGCATGCGGAGCGCTTCAATACCCTGATGATCAACGATCACATCAAACGTGCCGACCTGAAACAGCGTCCCTTTCTTCTCGAGGGCGACTCGGCAATTTATACCTGCGATGCGCTGATCATTGCAACCGGGGCTTCAGCCAAATACCTGGGAATACCATCCGAGGATGCCTTCAAGGGAAAGGGCGTTTCGGCCTGCGCTACCTGTGACGGATTCTTTTACCGTGGCAAGGATGTGGCGGTGATCGGTGGCGGCAGCACCGCTGTTGAGGAGGCTCTCTATCTATCTAATATTGCCAAACACGTGACCGTTGTACATCGTCGCGAAGAATTCCGGGCCGAGAAAGTGCTTTCCGACAGGCTCATAGAAAAAACCAAGAGTGGTAATGTGACTATCGAGTGGAACTACGTTCTTGATGAGGTGCTGGGAGATGCCACAGGTGTTACCGGCATGCGTATCAGGCATCGCAGCAGGTCCACCAAGGAAGTTGCGGTGCATGGAGTTTTTATTGCAATCGGGCACTCTCCCAATACAACCATATTTGAAGGGCAGCTGGATATGGTTGACGGTTATATCAGGACAAAGTGCGGAGGACTTGAGGGGAACCTGACTGCCACCAGCATAAATGGTGTCTTTGCCGCTGGTGACGTACAGGATTTTACATACCGTCAGGCGATTACGTCTGCCGGAACGGGCTGCATGGCAGCCAAGGATGCAGAGCGTTATCTTGAAGCGCTGCGAGTGTAGGAGTTGTCATGTCAACGGTTCCTGATGATCTTGACAAGCTGCTGGGTGATGTCAAAAAAACTATCGATGATAATCGTCTGTTCCTGAAAGCCTTTATGGATGATGCCGACGATGGGGAGTGCGAGGTTGTCGAGGACGCGGATAAAGAAGATACAGAGACATTTGAGGAGTTATAGCCTGAACAATTGAAATACAGCATGCACGAGAAAGGCCCCGAAGAATTCTTCGGGGCCTTTCTCGTAGTCACTAATGTTTTTTGCCGCCTCCGCTATGGCCGGCAGCCGCTTGACCATGATCAGGTGCGGAGTGACATTCGCTGCAATTGGTTTTGTTCAGTTCATCACCGATATCAACAGGATGGACAAAGTCTGTAACCTTTGCACCGGGCGGGATGTTTTCCTGCGTCTGGCTCAACACTTCGTGGCACAATTTGCAGTCCTTGGAGATGACCCTGCCAGTGGCGGTCTTATGTTTTCCATCATGACAACGGAAACAGCCCGGAGTGTAGAAATGTCCGATATGGTTCGGATAGGTGTTCCATTGAACCTTCATGGCCGGGAAGAAGTTGCGTGAATAGATGTCTTTGACCTGTTCAACCGCCTGGTTGATGGCTGCTCCCTTTTCCTGGGCAATCTTCGGGTAGTTCTTGGCATAATAGGCTGGAAGTTCGGCTGTAATGGACGAGAAAGCCTCTTCCTTAGACTTGTATGGACGGCTTAGCAGTTCAACGGCCACTTTTTTTACATACGGCAGTTTTCTATCAATCTTGTTGGAAACAAAGTGCAGATCCATCTCCACATCCGGAGAGTGGTAGATATGCGTCGGACGGTTATGGCAGTCGGTGCAGTCCATCAGGCGCTTTTTAGCCTTTGCAATTTCGTCTTTGGTGAGCGGTTTCTCCGTATCCATGTATTCGGTGATTTTACCGTCGTCGCCTTTTACCGCGACATACGGAATGGTAAGCCGTTTAACATCACCTGCAATAAAGGTTACTTCGCGACCGATATGCCAGTGAATACCCATGGCATTGGGTGTTTTGGGAGAACCACCGATCTTGATCAGCATGTTGGTTTCCCGCGGAGAGTTCTCTTCATTTGGAGCATAATGATAGAATACCTTCTGTCGCCCGGCGTAAAATTTCTCCGGCCAGTGGCAATGCTCACAGGTGCCCCGAGCGGGACGCAGATGCTCGATCGGTGTGTGGATAGGTGTCGGCCAGGCTTTGTTCAAAACTACCCACACCTGACGCAGACCGGAGATCTTGGCTTTGACATACCAGTCGGCGCCCGGGCCGACATGGCATTCCACGCATTTGACCTTGGCATGGGGAGAGTTCTGCCAGGCGGTATGCTCGGGCTCCATAACCGTATGGCAGAGTTCGCCGCAGAAAGTTGGCGATTCGGTGAATTCAAATCCCTTGATTGAGGCAACCGAGACAACCACGAAAAAAACCACTGTCGCCAGGACAAAGAAAATAACCATACGGCGGCGGGCAGGATCGTTCAGATCAAGGCGGGGAAATGGGGGTATCTCCTCTTCAAGCGACAACATCCCTTCCAAAACCGCTTTGCGCCGTTGGTTGCGAACCCTCCAGGCTCCGATTGGAACAAGCAAAAGGCCGAAGATGAGCATGCCAGGGAAAATGAAGTAGGTCATGATACCCAGGTAAGGATGTTCTATGCCGGTTATCAGCTCCATTGCCGTAAAGGCGATGATGAGCGCCGTGGCGGTTAGAGCCAGGATAATACCGATAAGACTGATCATGTTCCAGGCGTACCCGGCAGATTTACGAATGGCCATGCGCTTACAACTCCTCTTGATAAATGTTAATAACCAGCTAAATCGACAATATAAGTGCTCGGAAGGCTGGGCATGCTACATTATGCCCGTATGGTCTGTCAAATACTTTTCAAACGATTTAACGCTAGTCTAGAAAACAAGTCAAGATTCGGTGAGAGCTGTTGACAAAAGGTGGCCAAATGATAACATAAACGTTGTTCTAAAAAACAACGTATTGTAAGCAGTTTACAGGCTGCGGTGCCTGATCTCATTAAGCAAGTGATTTGGTGGGGGTGTAAATATGAAAAACCATGTTTGGCGTCCATTGCTTATTGTTCTGGTAGTAGTAGGTGGCATTTTGATGGCCAGGGCGCTGGTTGTTCCTGAGGACTTTGGTGTTTACGAGAGGGGTTACATGTATGGCTGGCATCGCAAGTCAAATGAGGCGGAGTGGAAAAACGTCCGGGTCAAGTACAAAACCGCCAGAATCTGTGCCGGGTGCCACAAAGATAAACATGATGAACTGATTAAATCGGTGCATGCCGCGATCAGTTGCGAGAATTGCCATGGCCCCAATTATGACCATCCTGAGGATCCCCTTGGGATGAATATTGATCGCAGCAGGAAACTGTGCATACGCTGTCATTCGTATCTTCCCTATAAAGGAACTCTACGTGGGGGCATTCCGGGAATTGACCCGGAAAAACACTATCCTTCGGCGGAATGCGTGCTGTGCCACATCCCGCATGATCCGAAAGCGATGAACCAGAAGCGGGAGGTCAGGTCATGATGAATCGTCGAGAGTTCTGCAAAAAGACAATGATTGTCGCCGGCGGTTTGGTTATCCCGCTTGCTGCACTGGAAGTTTTTAATCCGAAACGCCTGCAGGCGGAAAAAGGTGGTAGTGATGATAAGGGGAATGTCCGTTGGGTATTTCTGGTCGATATCCATAAGTGTGTCGGCTGTGGTTTCTGTGTAAAAGCCTGCAAAGTTGAAAACGAAGTTCCGTACGATGCCAATGTGACTAGAACCTGGGTGGAACGCTATATTGTTACAAAGGATGGCCAGACGGCGATTGATTCACCCAAGGGGGCCAGGGATGGATTTACAACACAGAAAATTGATCAGGGTCATCTGGGAGACAAGGAGATTGACCCTGCCTCGATAGCCAAGGCATTTTTTGTTCCGAAGCTTTGCAACCAATGCGACAACCCGGCCTGTGTCCAGGTTTGTCCGGTGGGAGCAACTTATCAGACCGGGGACGGAATAGTTCTGGTTGATCGTTCATGGTGTATCGGTTGTGGCTATTGTGTAATGGGATGCCCGTATGGTGTGCGATTTTTCCATCCGGTATATCATGTGGCTGAGAAGTGCAACTTCTGCTACCACAGAATAACCAAAGGCATGAAGCCGGCCTGTGTGGATGCCTGCCCGTTTGGAGCCCGCAAAATTGGCAATATCAGGGATCCTGAAGACCCGGTAACCAGGATAATCGCATCCGAGCAGGTCAATGTGTTGAAGGAAGAATTCGGTACCAAGCCGCAGGTGTTTTATCTTGGACTTTCAAGGGAGGTTAAATAGCCATGGTACACGGTGAGGCTTGGACCATAAAGGAGTTGTTTGTCTATCCCAATGAATATATCTACTGGTCGATCCAGATCGTCATGTATCCATTCATGACCGGCCTGGTGGCTGGAGCATTCGTGCTGTCTTCCCTTTATCATGTGTTCGGAGTCAAGCAGTTAAAGGAGATAGCAAGATTTTCACTTGTATTCTCGCTGGCGCTGCTCCCGGTTGCCATGCTGCCTCTGCTGCTGCATCTGCAGCAACCGCAGCGAGGCATCTATGTGATGATGACCCCCCATTTTACTTCGGCCATTGCCGCGTTCGGTATTGTATTTACGACCTATGGAATGATTGTCCTTTCGGAGATATGGTTCGTTTACCGCCGGTTTATTGTGGAAACGGTATTGGAGCTAAGATCGAAACAGCGCCGTGGCAATGTCGAGTCGGCCCGGCTGGTTATATATTCGCTGCTTGCAATGGGAGCGATGGATCTCAGTCCGGAGGCCATACACAAAGACGAGCGCGCCGTGGGTATTCTGGCTGGCATCGGTATACCGGTGGCTTGCTTTCTGCACGGTTATGCCGGTTTCATCTTCGGCTCAGTCAAGGCTAATGCGCTCTGGATGACGCCGCTGATGCCGGTCATCTTCATCTGCTCGGCAGTGGTGTCAGGGGTTGCGCTCTGTATCGTTACCTACATTCTTGCCATGGAGATCCGCAAACAGGTTTCCGTATGGAAACAAAAAAATAATCCGCGGCTGCCTTCCAACGAGGAGTTGAGAAGTGCTGAAATTCAAACAGTCACGTTGACATCCAAATATTTACTGATGTTTATGGTGCTGGCGATTACTCTTGAATTACTGGACCTGATCTTCCGTAACTATACGGCTGTCAAATCCTGGGACATCTTGCGCAGTGTCATTTACGAAAAGGATTTTTTCAAAATCTTCGTTCTGCAGTATGGATTTGGAAATGTGTTGCCTTTCATGATATTCCTGTTGCCGGGCTTGACTATCCGGAGGGCCTTGGTGGGTTCTCTGCTCGTTCTGATGGGGGTTTTCATGATGCGCTGGAATGTAGTTATCGGCGGACAGGCTTTTTCCGCGTCATTCTCCGGATTCATGGAGTATCGCCTGCCGATTTGGCCGAATAGCCTTGAGACTCTCAAGGAGGGATTGTTTGGAGCGCTTGCGGTAATCATTACGCCATTCGTGTTGTTCTTCCTGGTAACCAGGGTCTTACCGGTTTTTGGAGTGAAAGATAAGCACTGAACCATTTGTCATATGGTGCTGAAGTTGTATCCAAGTTGGAGCGTTAAGATATTATCAAGTGGTCAGGTAGGGAAGAAGGTTTTTACTCTAGATGAGCAAGTCTGATTAAACAACAACGGGGGGCTCTCAGGCCCCCCGTTGTTGTTTCAAGTGTCTATGATGCTATTTGTCAGTGTCCGCCACCGCTCAAAAAGGCGAGTATCATTAACAACAGCA
>JAURXC010000188.1 GCA_030654645.1 Deltaproteobacteria bacterium
GATCAGGCGCGTCTGGTCGATGCCCGGATACTTGGCGCTCACCAGCGCGAACATCTCGCCGACCAGCGGCAGGTCGAGCAGGTCCCCCACCTCGAACAGGCCGGCCCGCAGCCCGTCGTCGATATCGTGGTTGTTGTAGGCGATTTCATCGGCATAGTTGATGATCTGGCCTTCGATCGAGGAAACCACCCCAGGCATGAATTCGGCCATGGTTTCGGTGGGAGCATCGAAGGGGGAGGAATGCTTGATGATCCCTTCGCGCACCTCCCAGGTCAGGTTCAGGCCGTTGAAACCGGGATAGCGTTCCTCCAGCTCGTCAACGACCCGGAATGACTGCAGATTGTGCTCGAAGCCGCCGCTCCCCTGCATCAGGCGGTTCAGCACCTCTTCACCGGTGTGCCCGAAGGGGGTGTGCCCCAGGTCGTGGGACAGGGCCAGCGCTTCGGTCAACTCCTCGTTCAGGCGCAGCCTGCGTGCGATGGCGCGTCCGATCTGGGCCACCTCCAGCGAGTGGGTCAGGCGGGTGCGGTAATAATCCCCCTCATGGTTGACAAACACCTGGGTTTTGTATTCCAGGCGGCGGAAAGCGGCACAGTGGATGATGCGATCGCGGTCGCGTTCGAAGGCGGGACGGTTGTCGCGGAAATCTTCGGCATGCTTGCGTCCGAGTGATGCGGCGCTGGTGCAGGCATATCCGGCCAGGTCGCTGCGTTCGGTAGATTCGGTCATGGCGGCTCCTTGGAAGAACCTTGATTTGGACTGGAATAAGGTTCGGGGCGAAGCGGATCAAAACCGCTTCGCCCCGCATGTTTACCTGCTCATTTACAGAATCACCCGATACAGCAGACGTTCTGTTCCCTGGCCGCCTTGGTCTCGTCCAGCCTGCCGACCGGTGTCGTAACCGGCGCATCGTGCAGCAGCTGGGGATTGGTCTCGGCGGTCATGGCGGCTTCGATCATCACGTCAATGAAGGCGTCCAGCGTGGCCTTGCTCTCGGTCTCGGTCGGCTCGATCATGATCGCTTCCTTGACGATCAGCGGGAAGTAGACCGTGGGGGGGTGATAACCCTTGTCGATCAGGAACTTGGCCACATCAATGGCGTGCACGCCATGCTCCAGCTGTTTGCTGGCGGAGAATACGCACTCGTGCATGCAGGTCATGTCATAGGGCAGGTCGTAGTAGGCCTTGAGCCGTTCCTTGATGTAGTTGGCGTTCAGAACCGCCTGCTCCGAAACCTGAATCAGCCCCTCGCGCCCCAGCATGATGATGTAGGCATAGGCCTTGGCCATCACCGAGAAGTTGCCGAAGAAATTGGCGGTGCGGCCGATCGAACCGGCTTTCTGGTCTTCCAGCAGGAATTGCCCGGCGTCGTTCATCACGATGCGCGGTTGCGGCAGGAACGGGATCAGCTCCCGCTTGACCCCGACCGGGCCTGCGCCGGGACCGCCGCCGCCGTGGGGCGTGCCGAAGGTCTTGTGCAGGTTGACGTGAATCACGTCAAAGCCCACATCGCCCGGCTTGACCTTGCCCATGATCGCGTTCAGGTTGGCGCCGTCGTAGTACATCAGCGCATCGTGGCTGTGGGCAATGTCGCTGATCTCCTTGATATGCGGGTTGAACAGCCCCAGCGTGTTGGGACAGGTCATCATCACCGCGGCAACTTCATCGTTCATGGCCTTCTTGAACAGCTCGATGTCCATGTCGCCATAGGACGCGGTCGGCACGGTGATGATCTCGTAACCGGCAATCGAGGCTGAAGCGGGGTTGGTGCCATGCGACGAGTCCGGCACCACCACGTATTTCTTTTTGGACTTGTTGCCCCGGGCGGCGTGGTATGCGGCAATCAGCAGAATGCCGGTCATCTCGCCATGGGCGCCGGCCAGAGGCTGGGTGGTGACCTCGTCCATGCCGGTGATATCGGCCAGCATCTGACCCAGGTCATACAGCATCCCCAGGCTCCCCTGGCAGAACTCGACCCCGCCCGGCAGCAGCGCCGTCATCGGGTGGAAGGGGGCAAACAGCGCGGCCGCGTTTTCCAGTACCTTGGCGTTGTATTTCATGGTGCAGGAACCGAGCGGATAGAAGTTGGTATCCAGCGAATAGTTGCGTCGGGACAGGTTGGTAAAATGCCTGACCAGGTCTAGCTCGGAAACTTCCGGAAGGGCGGCTGATTGGCGGCGCAGCAGGTTCTCGGGCAGCTCGGCGGCGGCCGGCACATCCGAGACCGGCAGCCTGACTCCCCGCCTTCCGTTCACGGACTGTTCATAGATCAATTGCATACTGCCACCTCCAACTCCCTGACCAAACGGTCGATCTCTTTCCTGGAACGTTTCTCGGTCACCGTCACCACCAGGCAGTTCTCCGAACCCTGGTAATACTGGCCCAGCGGCACTCCGGCGATGATATCCTTCTTGAGCAGTTCAGCGACGACCCCGTCGGCAGGCTTGGGCAGGAATATGGTGAACTCGTTGAAGGTTGCGGCACTCTGCAGCACCGTCACTCCCGGTATGCTCACCAGTTGCGCCTTGGCATATTCGGCCTTGTCGCGGTTCATACGGGCCATATCCACCAGGCCCTGACGACCGATCGCCGAGAGGAAGATCAGGCCGCGCAATGCGCACAAGCCCTGGTTGCTGCAGATATTGGAAGTGGCCTTGTGGCGTTTGATGTGCTGTTCACGGGCCTGCAGAGTCAGCACGAATCCGCGC
The DNA here is from genome assembly GCA_030654645.1 of Deltaproteobacteria bacterium. Classification (GTDB taxonomy): domain Bacteria; phylum Desulfobacterota; class Desulfuromonadia; order Geobacterales; family Pseudopelobacteraceae; genus JACRCG01. Next base: position 2,709 of record JAURXC010000188.1, read on the forward strand.
CGTCCCTGCTTGTCGACCGTCTCGCCGATGATGCGACCGGGCATGTTGCGGATGTGGGCCTTCTTGGCGGCAATGAAGCCGAAAGAAGGGCCGCCGAAGGAGAGCGGGTTGCCCAGGCTCTGGCCGTCGCCCACGGTGATATCGACCCCCATTTCACCCGGTGTTGCCAGCAGGCCAAGGGAGATCGGATAGACCGAAGCGATCAGCAGCGCATCCAGCGCGTGTACCTGCTGCGCCAGCGCGGTGAAATCGTCAACACAACCGAAGAAGTTGGGGTTCTGCACCAGCACCGCCGCCACGCTCTCATCCAGCATGCCGGCCAGCTCTTCCCGGTTGAGCAGACCGTCCAGCGGGGCGATCTCGACCACTTCCACATCCAGGTTGTAGAGGTAGGTCTTCAGCACCTGGCGCGAGAACGGATTGACACAGCCATCAACGATGATCTTGTTGCGGCCGGTGATACGCAGCGCCATCATCGCCGCTTCGGCGCAGGCGGTGCCACCGTCGTAAAGCGAGGCGTTTGAGACACCCATTCCGGTCAGCCGGCAGATGGCGGTCTGATATTCAAACAGCGCCTGCAGCGTCCCCTGGGAACATTCGGGCTGGTAGGGCGTATAGGCGGTGTAGAACTCGGCCCGGCCGGACAGGTGGTCGACCGCGGCCGGAATGATGTGGTCATAGAAGCCGCCGCCGACAAAGGCCGACATGCCGCCGCCGTTATCTGCGGCAATCGATTTCATTTTGTCGAAGGTTTCAAACTCGGACAGTCCGGGGGGAAGATTGAAGGTCTTGGCCCGCAGCTCGGACGGAATCGGCGAGAACAGCTCCTCGACACTGGCAACCCCGATGGCGGAGAGCATTTCCTGAATTTCTTCAGGAGTGTGGGGACAGTAATGGCTGTCGTTCATATGTAAATTTCTCCCGTAGGGGCGATTCTCGTAATCGCCCGTCATGGGGCAAACACCAGGTTTGCCCCTACAATGTCTTCAAGAATTCGTTGTACTGGTCCTGGGTCATCAGGTTCTTCAGTTCAGCGGAATCGGAAATTTCGAGTTCAACCATCCAGGCCTTTTCCTCGGCGCTCTCGTTGACGGTTTCCGGAGTGGTGTCCAGATCTTCGTTAACGGCCAGAACCTTGCCGGAAAGCGGAGCAAAAATATCACTGGCGGCCTTGACCGATTCGATCGCGGCCAGCACATCAAACTGTTTTACCGTCTTGCCGATTTTGGGAAGTTCGACAAAGGTGATGTCTCCCAGTTCATGGGCGGCGTGTTCGCTGATGCCGACCTTTCCTGTAGCTCCCGTCACCTTGATCCATTCGTGTTCCTTGGTGAAATACATCTCTGCCATACCGCATACCTCCGTGGGGTGTAATATTGGAAATTAACTGCGACACTTTACTGGATTTGAGCCGCAAAGTAAACAGCCCGTCAGGGGACGGGCTGTTTTTGCCGATTAAACATTGCCGGAATGGTTTGTATCCGGATACGGTCAACTGTATCTGAACATTGTCCGCGGTCCTTAGAATTTGTAGGCCAGGCTGATTCCCAACATGTGCATATCGGCGTTGTAGACACCATTGGCGCTGCCTAGTCCAACGGTGTTATTATTATTCCGCTCCTCCTGGAGCTGGTAGGCGTAGCTGACGGCCAGCTTCATTCGGTCGAACGCCATTTCGCTGCCGACACAGAACAGGTGGGTGTTTGCGTCGGGCACCGATGGTTCGAAGGTATCGTCGGGGACCGGGTTCCAACCGTAAAGGTAGCC
>JAURXC010000190.1 GCA_030654645.1 Deltaproteobacteria bacterium
AGGCGATCGACGATTCCACCGAAAGCGCGGTGATGAAGGGCCAGTCGTACACGACACAGGGATTCACGCGGTTGGCCTGCTCGTCGGCGATACAGGCGCCACCAGGAGCCACCGCGTCGGTGACCACGTCCTGGAGCGGCAGCAGGAAGCCGGGGGTGACCACATCGGTACCCTTGTTGTCAGGAGTTGTGTCGGCCAGAACATAGCTCAGCTCGAAGTCGAAATCCCAGGCCCTGGGGTGGGCGGTTGATTTCTTGCCGCTGATGATACTTTTGAAACCGTTGGCCGGATTGCGGGTAAAGGCCAGCGCGCCGACGGAATAGCAGATGGCGCCGATCAGTTTATCGGAGTTGAAGGCGTCCAACAGCAGCGTGTGGACCTTGGGGTTATTGGTGATATCAAGGCAGACACCGGGACCGCCGGTCAGCACGATGGCTTCGTAATCGGCCATTCTGGCATCTTCAATCCTGATCGGACTGTTCCATTCGTTGCCGGCCAGGATCTCTTTCACGCGGGTGCAGACCTCGGGAGGGTTGACCTTGTAATGCTGCAGGGGGTCGTCAAAATCCGGATCGACGCTGAGCGCGAACGGAAGCGGTTTCTTGCCCTGCGGCGTTGCCATCGTGACGTCAAACCCGGCCTTTTTCAACGCATCCCAGGGCGCCTGAAGTTCTTCCGCCCATGCTCCATAATTGGTTGCCAGCAACAGTACTTTTTTAGCCATGACATTCTCCTTTTATCAGGGTTAGGTTACGCACATCATGAAACTCGCCGTTCCGTAATCGCACTATTCCTTTTTGTCGCCAGGCAACCCCTCCCGCACCGGGCTGAAGACGTCGATCGCCTCGGTCTCTCCCAGCGCCGTAAAGCCGTGCGGCAGGTCGCAGGGGATGAAGTAGCAGTCGCCGGCCTTGAGGGTGGCGCGCTCATCGCCGATGACCATGTCGAAGCCGCCACTGATCACATAGCCGAACTGCTCATGGGGATGCTGGTGCAATGGAACCACGCTCCCGTCCGCCATATTCCAGTGGAGAACGCTCATGTTGCTTCCCGCGCCGAGTCTTTTGAGCAGCACACCGTTACCCATGTCCTGCAGCGCCAGTTCATCCTGAAAACAAAACATTTTTCCCTCCTGTTTGTCGATTGTTCAACAAATGGGCTGCTATTTATTAAAGTAAATCCAAATATTACCCGAAGATTTCCACATTGCAACCTTGGGCCAAATAAATTTGCTCAAATTATGCGTAAAAGTTTATGATGCCGAAATGAAAAAACAGAACGTTCCCTTCTTTCACGGCCAGAGGAATAATATGCGTCTCACCGCTTTCAGCGAATTTGTTGCAACGGTTTCTGCTCCGGCAATGCTAATGGTGACACTGATGACGACAAACGTGCCAACCGCCAACGCGGAACCCCTTCCCCCCTGCCCCGCCAAGCCCAACTGCGTTTCCAGTCAGGCCACGGACAGCCACCACATCGAGCCGTTCAGGATCTCGGGAGGGGCGCAGGCTTCGTTCGAGAAGCTCCGCAACATTCTCACCCAACGCAGCGACACCAGGCTGATAGCGGTAGACGACACAACCATCCGGGTGGAGTTCAGGACGTTTCTCGGTTTCGTTGACGACGGCCTGTTCTTGCTGGACTCCACCAGCGGCCTGATCCATGTCCGTTCGGCCGCCCGCAGCGGCTATTGGGACCTGGGCAAGAATCGCGGGAGGATGGAGGAGATACGGCAGGCCTTTACGGGAACCACCCCATGATGCCGCGCTATGTAGAACCGCTGTTCCGCCCCCCCAGCGAGGCCAGAAGCCTGATCTTCCAGATCACTCTGGGATGTTCCCAGAACAGCTGCACCTTCTGCGGCATGTACAAGGGAAAACGCTTCCAGGTGAGGCCGGCGCCGGAGATCATCCGGGAGATAGCCGGAATCCCGGAAATCCACCGGCCGCGCATCGACCGCGTTTTCCTTGCCGACGGGGATGCGCTGGTATATCCCTTTGATGGTCTGGTGGAAATCCTCGACGCCCTGGCCGATGCATTTCCGCATCTTGCCAGGGTGGCCTGCTACGCCTCCCCAGCCAGCCTGACGACAAAAAACCCGGAGCAACTGGCGCTGCTGCGCGAAAAGAAGCTGCGCATCCTCTACTTCGGCCTGGAATCGGGAGACGACGAGACACTCACCCGGATCAACAAGGGCTACACGTCCGAAGAGATGGCGCAACAGGCGCTGAAGGCGAGAGCAGCCGGCATGAAACTGTCGGTGACCGCCATCCTGGGGCTGGCCGGACGCCAGCGTAGCATGGCGCACGCCCGCGCCACCGCCGAGTGGGTCAACCGGGTCAACCCGGAATACTTCTCGCTGCTGACCCTGTTTCTGCGCCACAACGACCGGTTTATCCGTTCCCTTGAGCAGTGCACCCGGCGCGAACTGATGCTTGAGGCGCGTGAAATGCTGACACATCTGAAACCCCGCTTTACGATCCTGCGCTCCAACCATGTCTCCAACTTCCTGAACCTGGCCGGCAGCTACCCCAAGGACCGGGAACGGCTGATCAGGGATGTGGATGCGGCCATCGAAAAGGGATGCCTGTACCCCGGCTTTCTGGACCAGGTGCCGGAGTATGCGGAAGAGTATTACTGAAATTCCATCGCAAGCCGCTAAGTCGTCCCCACCCTGTGCTTTTCCAAGAACCCGCTTGACAATGCCCATGCCCCGGTGATAGTTATTTTATAGTAACTACCAGCGAGGCATCACATGAACGAACTCACCGAACGCCAAAAATCCGTCTACGGCTTCATCACAACCTACCAGCAGAAGAACGGCTATGCTCCAAGCATGCAGGAGATCGCCGGCCACCTGAAGATTGCCGGCAACCTG
>JAURXC010000205.1 GCA_030654645.1 Deltaproteobacteria bacterium
GAATGAAAAGATCGTCGAGGCCAGAAACCAGGTGGCGCCGGCGGCTTTCTTCGCGTCCGGGATCAGCGCGACAAAAACGATGAAAAAAGTTACCGCACAGAATTTCCAGAGGTCGCCTATCAGGCGCTTCTTTCGTAGTGCGGTCAGTTGCTCGCTGCTGAGGCCGTCCGCGTTTCCCTCGATCTCGATCCCGGCATCACGCCAGGCCAACTTGTAGACTGGATAAATCAGCAGCAGCTGGACCAGGATGGAAACAATCATGCTGCTGATGAACTGTTCCGGTTTGCCACGCATTGCAAAAAGGTTCTGAAAATTCATTGCCAAAAAAGCCAGCAGTCCTATCAAAATGGTCTGTACTATTCGATAGAGCATCATTTGTCGTTTAAGTTTCTTGAATTCCACAACAGCCATTGACATACTCTCCAGTATATATTTATAACTCTGTTTCAGAGTTGAATGCTTATAGCAGAATGCGGTTGGATTCACAAGCACGCAAAATGAATTCCATGCCAAAAAACTCTTCAACAGTCACCGCAGCAACGATAAATCAACAGATTGGATTGAGATTGTGATGCACTTTTTACGACGCATTTTTACGCCGGTCATGACCATGATCGCGATTCAGCTGGTTTGGATCACGCTGGTGGTGTTCTGGATTTACTGGTTTATCGGCAAGCACAGGGAGTTCAAGGCTTTAGCCGAGAAATACCGCCCGGAGCTTCTCGGTGACGGATTGAACTGGCCGGTCATGGTTGAAGGGCTCGGCATGCTGCTGTTGATCCTGATCGGCGCTTATGTGATTTTTGTCTTCTGGAACCGGCAATCAAATCTGTATTCGCAACAACGCAATGTCATTTCCCAGGTCACCCATGAACTGAAGTCACCCCTGGCTTCGATACAGTTGCATCTGGAAACGATCCGCCTGCGACGCCCCAATGAGGAAAAACTGGATTCCTTTGTCGGAACGATGCTGGCCGACACGGAACGCCTGCATTACCTGATCAACAACCTGCTGATGGCGGCCCGTCTTGAACAGCGGCGCAAACAGGCCGAGCGACGTATGACAGACCTGACGGCTCTGGTTGGGGAGCATGTGGAGCGTGAGCGGGGCACCATGCCGCATGGCGGCAGTATCACCTTTGAAGCGCTGCCGGCTCTGAAAGCGATGGTTGATCCGGAAGAGATGGGCATGGTGGTCCGCAACCTGTTTGAAAACGCGAGGCTCTACTCATCCCAGAGTCCAGAAATTACAGTCAGGCTGGTCAAGTCGGGCAACACACTGCAGCTATCGGTGCAGGATCAGGGGCGAGGCCTTGAAGCAAGGGAACAGAAAAAAATCTTCGATCGTTTCTACCGGGTCCAGCCTCCAGGGGAAAACGTGCGCGGCACCGGGTTGGGACTTTATATCGTCGAATCGGTCGTCAGGGGTTATGGCGGCACGGTGGGGGTGACAAGTCCCGGTCTGGGCAAGGGCAGTACCTTTACGATTAAAATTCCGGCAGTATAGGGCACTGAAAATGATGAACGACAAACCGCAGATCATGCTGGTAGAGGACGAAATCCATCTGGCACGGGGCATCTGCTACAATCTGGAAGAAGAGGGGTTGCGCATCAGCCATTTTGAAACCGGTGAGAGCGCCCTCAAGTCGCTGGAAGTCGAGCGTTTTGATCTGATCATACTGGATGTGATGCTTCCGGGCATGGACGGGTTTGAAGCATGCCGATTGATCAGGAAACTCGATCCGCGCGTGCCGATTCTGATGCTGACCGCCCGTTCCGATGATTCCGACCGGGTCGAAGGGCTGGAAAACGGAGCCGATGATTACCTGACCAAACCATTCAATCTGGCGGAATTTCTGCTGCGGGTCAAGGGTATGTTGAGGCGTTCGTCATGGTATCGTCCGGAACCGGTTGAAGAGGGGTATCGTTTTGGGGATAACGAGGCCTTCCTGTTGTCATACCGTGCCAAAACCGCCCAGGGCGAGACCGACATGACCGAAATGGAGGTGCGTGTACTGTCGCTTTTCTTCCGCAAGGAAGGACAGGCGATCCAGCGCAGCGAACTGTTGCAGACCGTTTGGGGCTATACCAGTGACACGGAAACCAGGACGCTGGATAATTTCATCGTCCGTCTGCGCAAATACTTCGAACCGGATCCGGCGCATCCAAAACATTTTCAGACGGTACGGGGGGTTGGATACCGTTTCAGCCGCAGTGGCAGCAGCGTTTAAGCAGAATTGGCACGGGCGGGATCGAACGGAAAGATCCCGTTATGTCCGCAGTTTATTTTGTCAAGGAGTAGCGGCATGAGAAATCCGTGCGCGGAGTTTAACCGGAGTCAGCTTTTCAAGAAGCTGCGCCATGGTGTTGGCAAGGCGATCGCCGACTTTGGGCTGATCGAGAGTGGAGACCGGATCGCGGTGGCGGTGTCGGGGGGCAAGGATTCATATACCCTGCTGTTATTGCTGGAGGATTTGCGCCGGCGGGCGCCGGTCTCTTTCGAGCTGGTGGCGATCAATATCGATTCCGGTTATCCGGGCTACCGAACCGGGGTGATTGAGACTTTTCTGCGCGACAACCACTTTACTTATCGCATGGTGCCGACGGAGCATTATGCCATCATTCAGGAAAAACGTCGTCCAGGGTCATCGTACTGTTCTATCTGTGCTCGCCTGAAACGGGGCGCGCTTTATGAAGTCGCCCAGGATATGGGGTGCAACAAGCTGGCGCTGGGGCACCATCAGGATGATTTTATCGAAACCCTGCTCCTGAACCAGTTCTTTGTCGGTTCTCTCAAGTCCATGGCCGCCTCGATGTTGGCCGACAACGGTGTCATCACCGTAATCCGGCCGCTGGTCTACGTTGCCGAAGATGACATCATCAGCTTTTCCAACCAGGTATCCCTACCGGTGGTCTGCTGCAGTTGTCCGGTCTGCGGTACCGCCGATCTGCAGCGCAAACGGATGAAACAGCTTATCAAGCAGCTGCAGGTGGAAATACCCAATGTTAAGAGCAGCCTGCTCAACGCGCTTTCAAATGTTCACCCCCGCCACCTTCTTGACCCGTCTTTGCGACGCGTGGAGACAGCTGCCAAAGACCGGTGAACTCTTGCCGGATGACTTTGATGTGCTGACCTGAATTCCCAGGTCGGCCAGCAGGTCCAGAAACGAGTATATCCCTCCGACAACAACTACGGCGGCCCCTGCAATCGTTACAGCTTCCATGACATTTCCTCCCGATTGTGTAGATGGGAAGAAGATAGCACATGGTAGTGACGGAATAAGTCACATGGCCTGACTTGTTATAAATCTATTCCATTTTTTTAGCCGGGTGCAAAAGAGGGTGAGGTGCTGAGAAGGAAGATCAGGGTTCCCCGCGTTCACCGTCTCCGGAAAGCATGACGATGTCCACGCGGCGGTTTTTGGCGCGCCCTTCAGGCGTTGAGTTTTCGGCTACAGGCCGGAATTCGGCATAGCCGGTTGCGGATATCTTGTCCGGGTCGACATCGAAGTTTTTTAGCAGGTACTTGAGGCCGTTTGTTGCGCGCGCCGTGGAAAGTTCCCAGTTGGAGGGGAACTGTGCCGTGCTGATCGGAACATTATCGGTGTGGCCTTCCAGTCGCAGCGGGTTGTTGTACTGGGTCATTACTTCGGAGATGGTGTTTATCAAATCATACGCGTCCGGTCTGATGACGGCCTGTCCCGAGTCAAAGAAACCGGCTTCTTTAAGACTGACGATCAGGCCGCGGCGGGTGATCTCCAGTGATACCTTGTTCTGTGCGCCACGCTTGATCAGATAGGCTTCCACCGAGGCCTTGATCTGTCGAAAGTCTTTTTCCTCGGCACGGGACTTAGCCGTTCCGCTACGCTGCCGACCGGTCGGAGAAATGGACATCTCTGGTTTTAGAGCGGGAATGACTGTGATTGCCTTGGAGGGGATTACATTTACCTTTGGAGTGGGAGCGCCAGCATTGACCATGCCGAATGATTCCTTGAGCGACTGCATGACCTCCTCTACCTTTTTCTTGTCACTTTGCCCCATGGCATACAGAACAACAAACACGGCAAACAGCAGGGTGATGAAGTCGGCATAGGATACCAGCCAACGTTCGTGGTTGACATGCTTTTCAGGTTCTTTCTTGAGTGCCATGGCCGTTTAATGCCCGCCCACGAATGCCTTGAGCTTCTGCTCGATGAAGTGCGGGTTCTCGCCGTTCTGGATCGCGATCAGTCCTTCCAGAATCATGACACGGCGTAAAACCTCTTCCTTCATACGGATCTTCAATTTGGTTCCAATCGGGAGGCAGATAATGTTGGCGATCATAAGGCCATAGATGGTTGCAACGAACGCAACCGCGATACCGCCGCCAAGTTTGGATGTGTCGGAGAGGTTGCCCATAACGTGAATCAGTCCGAGAACAGCTCCGATGATACCGATGGTGGGAGCAAAGCCGCCGGCAGCCTCGTAGAATTCAACACTGTGCTTGGTATGGTCTTCATAGGCCATGATATCGGCCTCCAATGTCTCACGCAGTTTCTGGGGGTCGATGCCGTCAACCACCAGTGAAATCCCTTTTTTGATAAACGGGTCCCTGGCGTTCTGGGCTTCCTGTTCAAGTGATATCAAGCCGTTGCGCCTGGCCTTGGTAGCATAGTTGATGATGTCTTTTACAACTCCTTCGTGGTCAACCTTGTTGGGTAGGAAAGCAATTTTGACAGCTTTGAGCGCATTGATGATTGCCGGAAGCGGAAAGCAGACGAAAGTGGCGCCAAAGGTGCCGCCCAGAACTATCATGGCCGCCGTCGGCTGGATCAGCGCCGATATATGTACACCTTCGATCGCGGCCCCGCCAAAAATGGCGCCGAAGCCCATCACCAATCCTATAATGGTTGCTAAATCCATACGCTAATAATCCCGACTGTGGAATGGAGTGCGATCGTGAGCGTTCCTGGTGGCCGGGCAGACTGCCTCTTTGGCGATTGTGGCTCGCTGGAACAGGCTTTTCCGCTGCTTGTGCAGATATTTCCTGCCGTTGGAGTACTGGGCTCTTCGGATTACCCTGGAGCGGAAGGCCACGACTCTGCTGATAATCGAGTCGGCCCGCTCCATGACGATATAATGATTGCCGTTGAAAAGTGTAATAACGGTATCTGGAGTTTCCTCAATACTGATAATGTGATCCGGATTGAGGTACATGAGCTGTTTGTCCATACGCGTCAATGCAATCATGCAGACTCCTCTAACTGAATGAACACTTTCCTATAAATATTAAAAACAGCGCGTGGTCAAGAGTTTTTTAGCGATGCGCCGGCCTGATAGCCCGGATTGCGATCAAAGTCTGGCGTCAATTGCATCGAAGTCGATGTACTTCTCGGCTATCGAGTTTATAAGCGCAATCTTTTCGTGGTCTTCAGGCCCGATTTTTGAAACATGTTCCCGCAGCTGATAAAATACTTCCGATGAGGTTTCTTCGATTCTGATATAGGGAATGCCGCTGTCATCGATAATCCGTTGGGTAATGTCGGAGATCGGTGCATGCCCACCTATAACCAATCCTGCCAGCCGTTTTTTAAATTCGGGAATATTATACAGCGACGATGCGGTGACCATGAGTTCATCCCGTGAACTGGTTACTATCAGGAGTGTCGCATCTTCCAGGTTGTCGATAACCCGCTGTGAAGAAGCTGCGCCGAGCTGGATCGTGTGGCAGATGCGGCTCTGTTCTGATGAATCACCCCGGAGAGTTCGCCTGAGAAGAGTTGCCACATGCAGCAGGGTCGGATCAGCCAGTGTGGGAGAATAGTTGAATGCGCCGGTGACAAGCAGCTTGTTTGCCGCAAATGCCCTGTTGAGATAGGTCATTGCATTGGCGCGTTTTTCTGTGACCAGCTTGTTGGGCATGATAACCCTGACGCTGGCCTTTTCCCTTTCATACAGAGCCAGGTTGAGTTCGACGGCGTCAATTACATTGCCGATGCCGCCACCGGTTACCAGGAGAGCGGGTGCATTCAGCATCGCGGCCACCCTGGCATTGTTCGCTCCGACCACGGAACCGACGCCACCGTGCCCGGCCCCTTCAATGATCAGGAAGTCATACTTGCGTTCCAGTTCGGAGCAGGCGGTCAATATAGTCTGTCGCGGGGAGGATATGTCAATCCCGCCATCAAGAAAACGGCGGGTTGTGCCGGCCGACAGCGTCATCGGCGACATCAGGGCAACATCCTCTTCAACACCGAATACAGTGGCGAACATTGCTGCATCCTTGTCAACGGTGAGTCCGTTAAATTCGATACACTTGGGGCCGATCGGCTTCATGAAGCCGACTCTTGCGTATTTTCTGCGGGCAAGGTGCATTAATGACAGGCTTATGGTTGTCTTGCCGCAATGTTGTCCGGTCGCTCCTATGAAAATCTTTCGGCATGCCATGGCAATTCCTCAACTGGGTCGGTTATCTGCTGATAGTTCTTTGAAATAGCAGTTGAAAAAGTCTTCTCCGGAATGGAACCGCAGGAATCTCACCCCCATGCCGCTTTTCTTTACCAGGTGGAAAAGATTCTGGGGTACCTTCTTGGCCCACATTACTCTCGCTTCAATTTCAACAATCCGGTTATCTGACAGTTCCAGCAATATTCTGATCTTTGTGTTGGGCGGCACGATGTTGGGGGTTTTGATAAACATTCCAGTCGTGGAAATATCTTCAGTGAATGCAACCCGGCTGGTTTCATCAACTCCAAAACGGACTGTAATGCGTTTTTTGTGGCGTTTGATGTCACGTTTTTCAGCCATTTCTCACTACTCCGGATGTGGATTTGCAGGGATCGCAACCATGACTTCGGTACAATGCCAGAAATATACCAAAATTTCAATGCAACTCACGCTAAGGTTAAAAATATATTGCACTTTGCGATCAATCATGTTCATAAAATTGGGTTGACAGAGGTGCGGTAATCATCTAGTTTGACGGAAAGCTAGGGGAGTTTCGACTGAGAGCGGTATGCCACCGCGACCCTTCGTACCTGATCCGGGTAATGCCGGCGTAGGGAAGCGCGCCGATAGATTATCAATAGCCGCTTCCGCGGCTTTTTTCTTTTGTGGAGAGTGTCGTATGCATATCATCCTGAATGGGGAACGTTCCGAACAACAGGACGGCCTTTCGATTGCCGGACTTTTGTCCGGTTTGGGCATCGGTCTGGAGCGGGTTGCGGTCGAAGTGAACCTGGACATCGTTCCCAAGGCAAATTATGACACCCGCATGCTTTCCGACGGGGATAGAATCGAGATAGTTCATTTCGTGGGTGGAGGATAGTTCAAATGACAGATAATACCGATAAGCTTGTAATCGGCGGACGGGTGTTCAGTTCACGACTGATGGTGGGAACCGGCAAATATGCCAGCTTTGAGCAGACCGCCATGGCGCTTGAAGTCTCGGGGGCGGAGATTATCACCGTGGCGGTGCGCCGGGTCAATCTCGATCGCAGCAAGGAATCTCTGCTTGATTACATCGATCCCAAAAAATATACCCTGCTGCCGAATACGGCCGGTTGCTATACCGCCGACGATGCCATCCGCACTTGCCGTCTGGCGCGCGAAGCGGGCATGTCCGACTTTGTCAAGCTTGAGGTGCTGGGAGACGAGAAGACTCTCTTCCCTGACAACGAGGAACTCCTCAAGGCCGCCAAGGTGCTGGTGGGCGAGGGTTTTACGGTGCTCCCCTACTGCAGCGACGATGTCATCCTCTGCAAGAAGCTTGAAGATCTGGGGTGCGCGGCTGTGATGCCGCTGGGGGCGCCGATCGGCAGCGGCCTGGGTATTCGCAATCCGTACAATATCAAGATCATTCTTGAAAATGTGAAGATCCCGGTCATCGTCGATGCCGGTGTCGGTTGCGCGTCCGATGCCGCAATCGCGATGGAGCTCGGCTGTGACGGCGTGCTGATGAATACCGCAATCGCCGGCGCCAATGATCCGATCGCAATGGCCGATGCGATGAAACTGGCGGTGATCGCGGGGCGACTCTCCTTCAAAGCCGGCCGGATTCCGCGAAAACTTTACGCCAACGCCTCAAGTCCGCTGGACGGCATGTTCCTATGACCTTGTGATGGTTGATTTCAATCTCTATCTGATAACTGACCGGACTCAGACGGCAGGGAGGGAACTCCCTGCCGTTGTCGCAGATGCTCTCTCAGCAGGAGTGCGTTCGGTTCAGCTGCGCGAAAAGGATTTGCCGGCGCGCCGGCAGTTTGAGCTGGCTTTGCGGATGCGCTCGATTACCAGCGCACACAATGCCCGTCTGCTGATCAACGATCGTATCGACATCGCCCTGGCCGTTGGCGCGGATGGTGTGCATGTCGGCGCGGACAGTCTGCCGGTGGCAGAAGTGCGAAAATTGCTGGGTACGGAACTGCTGATCGGATATTCAGCCCATTCCGTGGCTGAAGCGTTGCAGGCGGAGCGCGATGGAGCCGATTTCGTCACATTCGGCCCGGTGTACCAAACCCCTTCCAAATTGAAATACGGCGACCCTGTCGGTGTGCCGCAGCTTGCCGCGGCGGCCAGCGCCCTTGCCATACCCGTATTTGCACTGGGCGGTGTCAAAATATCGACAATTGCGGAAGTCATGTCCAGCGGTTGCCATGGCGCGGCCATGATTTCCGGGATCGTCTCGGAGCCGGACCCACGGAATGCAGCCAGATTGCTGCTTGAAAAGATAGAGAAACATGCCACACGTAGCTGACCCATGTCTTCATCCCCAGCTCCGTATCAACTCATACGGCCACTATCTGCGTAGCCGCTTCGGCTGCCGGGTGAGCAAGGTCAATGTGGATGCCGGCTTCACCTGTCCCAACCGGGATGGCAGCAAGGGGAGCGGCGGCTGCATCTATTGCAACAACAGCTCTTTCTCTCCAAAGGATACGCGTTCGATCATACCTCTGGAAGAGCAGATGGAGCACGGCATGGCTTACCATCGCATCCGCCTCGGCTCTCAGAAATTCATCGTCTATTTTCAAAAGTATACCAACACCTACGCTTCGGTTGAACTTTTGGCCGACCTTTATCGGCGCGCTCTCGCTCACCCCGACGTGATCGGCATCTCGGTCGGAACCCGCCCCGACTCGCTGACCGATGAAGCCCTGGACCTGTTGACCACGATTGCGGAAGAAAAGTATGTTTGTCTTGAGTTGGGATTGCAGTCGATGGATGACGGAATTTTGACGCGTATTAACCGTGGGCATACGCTGGAGGATTTTGTCGCCACGGCGCGGCGGGCTGCCGGTCGGAATTTTGACATATGTGCACACCTGATCTATGGATTTCCTGGTGAAACCGCTGAAGAATTTCTCAAGAGCGCCGAACTGATCGCTTCGCTTCCGATTGATTCGGTGAAGCTGCACCAGTTGCACGCGGTGGATGGCACCGAACTGGCTCGGATGCATAGACGCGGCGAGTTTGTGCCGCTGACGCTTGCCGAATATGTGGCCGTCGCCGCCGATTTTCTGGAGCGACTTCCAACGCGGGTTACGGTGCAGCGACTGTACGGCTCGGCTCCGCTTGATATTCGGGTGGCTCCGCAGTGGGGGCTCAAGAACAACCAGATGTGGTTTGCCGTGCTGAACGAGTTGCGTCGGCGCGGGACATGGCAAGGTTCAAAATTGTAATAAAGGAGAACATCATAATGTCAGAATTAAGAGTCCGCTTTGCCCCGAGTCCGACCGGTTACCTGCACGTTGGCGGAGCCCGCACCGCGCTGTTCAACTGGCTGCTGGCCAGAAAACAGGCCGGCACATTCATCCTGCGTATCGAGGACACCGATGTGGAGCGCTCCACCAAGGAGTCCGTGGACGCAATCCTGCAGGGGATGCAGTGGCTTGGCCTGGAGTGGGACGAAGGGCCTTTCTACCAGTCGGACAACTTCGAGCTGTACAAGGAGCATGTCAGGAAACTGCTGGATGAAGGCAAGGCCTACAAATGCTTCTGCAGCGCCGATGAGCTGGAAAGGAAACGCGAGCTGGCGATGAAGGAAGGGCGCAAGCCCAAGTACGACGGTACCTGCCGTGAACGCGCTGATCAGCCCGATGCTCCGCATGTGGTGCGTTTCCGCGCTCCGCAGGGGGGCGAGGTGGCCTTCGATGATCTGATCAAGGGGCGTATCGCGTTCCCGGCCGAAGAGTTGGACGACCTCGTGATACAGCGTACTGATGGTACTCCGACCTACAATTTCTGCGTGGTAATCGATGACGCCAGCATGCGCATAACAACTGTCATCCGCGGCGATGACCACGTCAACAACACCCCGCGCCAGATCCAGCTCTACCAGGCGCTGGGGTTCCCGGTGCCGCAGTTTGCCCATGTGCCGATGATCCTCGGCGCCGACAAGGCGCGCTTATCCAAGCGCCACGGCGCCACCAGCGTGATTGCCTACCGCGATATGGGCTTCCTGCCGGAAGCGCTGCTTAACTACCTGGTACGTTTGGGCTGGAGCCATGGTGATGACGAGATCTTCAGCTTGGACGAGATGATTCAAAAATTTGACGTGAACAACGTGGGACGTTCGGCCTCGGTATTCAATACTGAAAAGCTGCTCTGGCTGAATGCCCATTACATAAAAAACTGCGACACGGAAAGGCTGGCGGACCTGCTGCTGCCGCATCTTTCCAAACGTGACGTGACAACTCTCGGTGGTCCGGACCTGATGCTGGTTGTCAAATCCCTGCAGGAACGTGCCCAGACCCTGGAAGAGATGGCCGAACGGGCCGTGTTTTATTACAATGCGCCGCAAGGCTACGATGAGGCCGCGCTGGCCAAATTCGAAAAGGAACATCTGCTGGCGGTATTCGCCGCCGTAGTCGAAAAGCTGTCGGTCTCCACTGCGACGGATCCCGCCGCTATTGACGCACTATTCAAGGAAATCTGCAACGAAAACGGATGGAAGATGCCCCAGGTTGGGCAACCGGTCAGGATTGCCCTGTCGGGTGGTACCCAGGCGCCCGGCATCGGCGAGATCATAAGTGTTCTGGGGTGTGAAGAGGCGATCAGGAGGCTTCAGGACGCCGCGGCTTTCCTGTCGGCAAAATAGCCGATAAGGCGCGAATCCGCTCAAAAAAAGGGGGCTATTCCGCGGTAACCGGAATCTCCCCCTTTTTATTACATCTAGCCAGGTCGTGCGCCGCCAGCCCCGTACCGAAAACTATTCGACAAAGACCACCCTGTTTCTGCCGAGCCTCTTGGCCTCGTACATGGCCCCATCGATGCGTTTGACGAAACTGGTCAGATCCTCTCCGAAGTGGTAGCTGCCGCCGCCGATGCTGATGGTCATATTCACGCATATACCGGATGGTGAAAACGTGGTCTGCTCAAAGCTCTGTCGTATCCTCTCCGCAACTATAACCGCTTCCCCAGGTTCGGTTTCCGGAAAAAGCACGATGAACTCTTCTCCACCATAACGGTAAGCTGAGTCAACCCCCCTGATACCTTCCCTGATGACATCCGCCAGACCGGCCAGTACCCGATCGCCGTCGATATGGCCGTAGGAGTCGTTGAACTTCTTGAAATTGTCAACATCCAGCAGAATCAGCGAGAGTGGCGATGCATAACGGTTGCAGCGCTCGATCTCCTCTCTGGCGCGGCCGAAAAAGTGACGTGAATTGTATAGGCGGGTGAGCCCGTCGGTTATACTGAGCTCGCGGTAAAGCCGTTCACTCTCTTTCAGCGCCAGTTCGGCTTTTCGGCGTTCCGAGATGTCCTGGAGCGTCTCTATTGCCCCGCTTATTTGTCCGTTTGAGTCTCTGAGTGGCGCCGCTGTAAAATAGAGCCATTTGCCGGCTTCACCGAAATGCGGAAAGAAATCCTCGGCTTCGAAGGCTCCGTTTATTACCTTCGAATGCAGGTATTTGCCTCCATAATGTCTTGCCACCATATCCTCAATGACCCTGTCCACGATCAAGTCAGCCATGACAGGTCGCTCTGAAGTGTAGAAGGCCCGCCATTGCTGGCGTGTGCCGATAACTTCGGCAGCCGGTACGCCGGTAATGTTTGCGCAGGCCTGATTCCAGTGTGTGACAATGTGATTCTTGTTGATTACAAAGGTGGGAATGGTTATCCCTTCGACGATATGCTGCAGGCGTTCCTGGCTTTCACATAGAGACATGGTTGCCTCTTCGCGTAAGCGACTCTCCCGGTTGGATATGACCACCCTGTTTAAAACATATGGTAGTATTCCCAGGTAGGCATTATAGGGGTCCTTGATGATGTAGTCGTTTACTCCGGCCTTCAGGGCCTCAGCGGCGATCCCTTCAAAACCGCTGCCGACGAGGATCACCAGCGGCAGCGGGATGGAGGCCGCCAGTATTTTCTTACATAATTCCAGGCCGTCCAGGTAGGGGGGGTGGTGATTGACCACGACCACATCGAACGCCAAGCAGTCCCTGGCAGCAGTGCTGAAAGCCTCGTTCGTGCAGCTGCAATCAGTGATGGAGTATTCGACTTTTTCCTGATTCGGGATCTGCCTGAAAGATGCGCGCTCTTGTTCATTGTCAACGACAAGCAGCATGTTGATGCGTTGAGGACTTTCGAGGGTTTTCATGGTATCCTCCCGGCTGTCGTCACGAACTAAGGACTTTGCAGTGTCTTGTCACACTCTGCTTCGCGTGATACTTCTGAAGATCATGGCGCCTTCGTCGGCATTACGAATCAATGTTTTGAGTATACATAAATCACCGATGTTTTCCAAACACTGTTTCACTGGATCTGCGACCATGCCTCAATTCAAACTAGCAACCTCGTACATTCCTCGCGGTGACCAACCCCAGGCTATCAATGAACTGGTGGAAGGCGTTGAGCGCGGTGACAGGCATCAGACACTGTTGGGAGTTACCGGCTCCGGCAAAACATTCACGATTGCCAACGTGATCGCCCGCACCGGCCGGCCAGCTTTGGTGCTGGCCCCGAACAAAACCCTGGCGGCCCAGCTTTATGGCGAGTTCAAGGAGCTTTTCCCGGACAATGCGGTCGAGTATTTTGTTTCCTACTATGACTACTACCAGCCGGAAGCCTACATTCCCGCCAGCGATACCTTCATAGAGAAGGATTCGGCGATCAACGACGAGATCGATAAGATGCGCCATTCCGCCACCCGCAGCCTGCTGACCAGGCGGGATGTGATCATTGTGGCATCGGTCTCCTGCATCTACGGTATCGGCTCGCCGGAAGCCTATTCCAGTCTGCACATTTTCTTTCATCAGGGGGAGGAATACGGACGTGACACGCTGCTGAAAAAGCTGGTCGAGATTCAGTACGAGCGTAATGACATGGATTTCCATCGGGGTACTTTCCGGGTAAGGGGGGATGTGGTTGAGGTCTTTCCTGCCTATGACAGTGAAAAGGCGTTGAGGATCGAATTTTTTGGCGATGAGATCGAAACGATCAGCGAGATAGATCCATTAAGGGGTGTGGTGCTTCACAGGCTTTCAAAATGCGCGATCTATCCCGCATCACACTATGTTTCAAGCCGGGACACCATGGAGAAAGCCATTGAGCAGATCCGGATCGATCTTGGTGACCGCATCCGGTATTTCCGCGCCGAAAACATGCTGTTGGAGGCCCAGCGTCTTGAACAGCGCACCTTTTTCGATATCGAGATGATGGAGGAGATGGGTTTCTGTCAGGGTATAGAGAACTATTCCCGCTATTTCGATGGTCGTCAACCGGGCGATCCTCCCTACACGCTGATCGACTACTTTCCGGATGATTTCGTGCTGTTTGTGGACGAGTCGCACATTACCATCCCCCAGACCGGGGCCATGTATCGCGGAGACCGCTCCCGCAAGAATACGCTGGTCAGTTACGGTTTTCGTCTTCCGGCGGCGTTGGACAACCGACCGCTCAACTTTCAGGAGTTTGAGGCGCGTATCAGGCAGGTGGTCTACGTATCGGCTACCCCGGCTGATTATGAACTGGAAAAGAGCGACGGTGTATTTGTAGAGCAGATCATTCGTCCGACCGGACTGGTGGACCCGGTGATAGAGGTCAGACCGGTGACGGCAGGCAAATCCAATATTCACCCTAATGCTCCCGTTGAAGGGAAGGGGGGCTGTTTCGGTCAGGTGGACGATTTGCTGCATGAGGTGCGTGAAACCGTTACCAGGGGCGAACGGGTGCTGGTGACTACCCTGACCAAGCGCATGGCGGAGGAACTGACCAACTACTACCGCGAGTTGGGTGTGCGTGTCCGGTATCTGCACTCGGACATAGACACGATTGAACGGATGCAGATCCTGCGTGATCTGCGGTTAGGCGAGTTTGACGTGCTTGTGGGCATCAACCTGCTTCGCGAGGGCTTGGATCTGCCCGAGGTGTCCCTGGTGGCTATTCTGGACGCCGACAAGGAAGGCTTCCTGCGTTCGTCCCGTTCACTGATCCAGACCTGCGGCCGCGCCGCCCGCAACATCCACGGCAGGGTGCTGATGTACGCCGACAGCGTGACCCGCTCCATGCAGACCTGTATAAATGAGACCGACCGTCGTCGTGTCCGGCAATTGGAGTATAACCGGGAATACGGCATCACTCCGGAAACGATCCGGAAGGAGATGCGTACTATCCTGGGTTCGATAGAGGAAAAGGACTACTATACTCCGCCCGGGGGTGTGGCTGAAGCGAGCGAGATTTACGGCGTTGCGCCCAAGGATATACCGAAGCAGATCAAAAAAATACGTAAGGAGATGCTGGCGGCAGCCAAGGATCTCGATTTTGAAAAGGCCGCGACTTTAAGGGACAGATTGAGGAAGCTGCAGGAAATCGAATTGGCATTGCGGTGAACTGCTGTTTGTGCGGCAGTTGATGAAAATGAAAGAGGAAAAATGCGTCATTGCATTTCTCCTCTTTCAGTACGGTTCCGAACCAAATCAGATTACTTGTGGCATTCCTTGCAGCCTGTTGGGCCCTTCTTCATGTCGGAGTGGCAGCCTTTGCAGCTCTTGTGAGCAAAATCCTTGCCGAAGCCTTCGATTTTGCCAGCGCCCTTCTCATGGCATTTCTTGCAGTCTTTCAGAGCTTCCTGGTGAGCCTTGTGGTTGAACTTGACGCCTTTTTTCATTTCGATTACATCGCCGGCAAATGCGGTTCCTGCAAAAGCTACCATGGCAATCATTGCTACTAAAGTCTTTTTCATTCTGTATCTCCTCGTTATGTTTTTTTTCCGCACAAAAGCGCAGGAAAGTTGTAATTGTAAAGATTGATAAGAAACATCATGATGTATACGGCATCAAAGTTTTAACCGTATAACATATCATTCGAGAAAAAGTAAATACCATTTTAAAAGCACAATTGTTATTAATTGTTAAGACTTTTGAGCTTGCCGCTGCACTGGTTACGGGTGCGTGCAAGCGCCTGCCCAAGTTTACAGGATTACTGCCGATAGCTTATTTCTTG